>CAYQPF010000242.1:0-5681 GCA_964419225.1 uncultured Candidatus Cloacimonadota bacterium
CAAATCAAGTATATTTGCTTCAGGTGGTATAGTTGAATCCGGCAGATATGGAATTGAAAGTATGCTTGATAAACTCTCTGATATGGCTGATCGTTTATTGGAAATCAAAGAGGAGATTAAAAACAAGAACCTCAGCTTGAATGTTCAAGTCGATCCCCTGTCTAATGATCCGGTTAAGATAAGCGAACTGGCAGATAAAGGCAAGATCATCAGAAGTGAAGTATGATTATGGTTCTATTATACCCTTTATTATTGATCGTGTATATCCATATTGATAACAAAAATCTAACCCATCAATTTCTCCTAAAATCCTTAGCTGTTCTAATGAGCCACTGTTGGGAGGTACTTGAATTGGGAAGATTACAGGCAAGCTACTGCTACCAGTCAAATAGCTTATTGATTTTTGATCAATTTCATATGTTCGTCCATCATAATCAGCATGATGAATATACCCAGAAGCAGACTCTTTTGTATGGAGATTATAACAACAAAAGTACTGATGTTCATCAATCACATATTTGCCATTTACTCGGTCAGGTCTATACATTTGAAAAATATAAGAGACATAATCTGCACTACCTGAACATGCTACAATCGCACAAGGGGCTTTCGATAATAAACCTATCTGTTTCAACTGAGGATAGTCAGATGGGAATAGAATCTTATATTCTCCTTTTGGGCATTTATTCTGCCAATCATCAAGAGAAAGTGGACTTTCAACTTCACTATAAAGATTTTTTTTACTCATATTTACCTCATAAACATTATTGTAGAGGAGAGTCATTATGTCAAGCATGAACCTTTTTAGAATAGATTTTATTGATGGTAAGGATGACAGCTCAACTTACAATCAGACCATGCACAGTCTTATCGATGCTGAATTTGACAGGTACATTCTGTCTTTTTCAGAGTCGGCAGATAAACTAACATCTGTATCAAACTACTCCAGAGAACCCAAACGAATAACTTTTGAATGCTTCGTTGACTCTTGGATCGAGACCTATGTATTATCGGGTGATTATGAACATGAGAGATACCTTAGTCAGTGGGAAGTAAAGATTTATCGGGATAGTTTACTGCTTTTTACAGGCATTATTGATACTTCTCTGCTTCAATATGATCAGGCGACTCTGATTATCAAATTTACCTGTTATGACAAAATCCGGTTATTTTCGATTTATTCCGATCTGAAGCATTTATATACATTGGCTACAGGCTATTATCCTCAATGGATTTTGGGTTATTTTACTCAGGATATTACCAACAAGATACCTATTGATATTGATTACTCCAATGCTCTGACAGTACCAAGTCATCAGACTACAGACCTTGAGTTGGGAAGTGTCCCATACAGTGATATGGACTCTCTTCTGCCTGATGGAAACGGCTTTCACTATATTTATCATTCGTTGTCTTATGGTACTCCTTACGCAGGTTTCAGAGTGGATTCACTCACCAGCGTGGTTTACTTTGTATTTGCTTACAAAGTCGTAGTGCAGGCAAATTACAATAATGTTCCTACTTACTGGTTAGCTAAATACAGAATCAGGATTTACAAATTCTTTAACAAGATCTGTCCTGTGGTTTTTGAGTATGATAAAGTCACCGAGTGGAAAACCGATGCTAATATGCTGATGGTCGATTCTCAGAATTATCAGAATTACTTTGCTGAGAATGGAATGGCTTATTTGGATATTTACTCACTACTCAGTACTGCTACAGTCGGTAGTGATGTTTACAATTATGCTAATGTCAGTTCAGTTATCACTGCCAAGTTCACCGGAGATATATTTCCATCTTTGCTTTTCCCGGGCAAGATGTATGAAACCTACATTGCCGAACCAACTGAGAATATGAAAACTCTTCAGATGATGCTTCTGCTTTATAATGCCACTATCTACTGTAATAACTCTGGAACGATCATTCTGAGAAGTAAAGACAGTACTGCCACCACTACTACTATTAATATAGAGGATGCTGATGTTTTAGCTTTCGCAATTAAGCGAGGCAATCAGGAAAAACCAGATTTATCACCCTTAGAAGTCTTAGCAGGAGATACCAGTATCCTGAAAAGCCAATTATCCACTTATCTTCCGAACTGTTATGAGTCTGCCTGGGAGATTGAAACCACCATCGACAACATAAGTAAATATGATATCCAGCTCTTTTACAGGCTGGAAGTCAAAGGAAAGAGCATAAGAGTAACTGAAGTTCAGAAGGACTATCAAAATGATGAATACAAAATTAAGGGCTGGCAGATATGAACGGAATTACTCTTTATCGGGTTAGTAATGCCCCGGGAATCAGCACGCATTACATTGAATCCGGAGAGGTTGAATATGTTCCCAAGATCAAGTATCGCATTGAAAAAAAGAATCCTTTCGACCCAAGAATCATTCATAAAAGGGATATGTATCATGAAGATACTTTCAATTGCGAAGCTGTGCTTCAGCCTTGGGAATATAAGTTCCTCATGGATTTTTTGTTAATAGAAGGCATCTTTTACTTGGATTGGGATCACTTTTTTGGTCACCAGCAGTATGAAGTAAAAGTCCTCGAATACCCTAAATGTCCTGATGAACTCAATGAATATCCGGAGAGAGTCAAATTTGTGATGCAGGCAATCTATGTGGATGAAGTGCATCCGCCCGGAGCAGGTATATACAGCGAAAGCGAACTTTAGAATGCTAATATAATTATTAGAAAACTAATATTTTACAAATACAGGAGGTTTTATGTATCGTTACGGAATCAGTTATTTTAGAATAGAGAATGGTCAAAGAGTACCAATTACAGGTCTGGAGGTAAGGCTTGTTAAACCAAGACTTGGTTGGGAGACTGGCATTGTACTCAAAGAAACCGGTCAGAACTCTGGATTTTATGAGTCAGATATTATAGCAACAGATAAGGCAGGATACTTTGATATCTGGGATAACAAGACCAATGCCAACGTACCTTCAATGTCAGGAAAGAGCGTTGTTGTGGGTTGTGTTGATAGTGATGGAATCGAGCAGGGTGCAGTAAATGCTTATCATTTAGCTGATGAATCCATAACCAGCGACAAGATCGCAAAGGATGGAATTTATCAGGCAAATCTTAAGGATGGACATGTCAGTCTGGCAAAGCTTAGTTGTATTATTGAAAACCAAACCAAAGGAATCGGATATGAGACTGGTCATACACCAGCAATAGTTGGAAGTGATAAGACCATTGTGCATACAATTAATTTAAAGGATAAGAAAGCACCTTTGATATTTTTATCGAGTATGTGTGATTGTCCTATGTTCATCTCAGAAATCAAGGAGAACACTGATACTTGGACGGTTAAACTAACCTGTGGTGAGAAGCAGAAGATGGATAATTTTTTCTACAATTTGATCGTATTAAGAGCAGAAGTTGATTAAGAAGCCGGAAACGCAAAAGCCAGAGGATTTAAACTTTTTTGTATGCTTATTTAGGTATTCATGCTTACTACTTTACTAATAAACGAATGTTCTTGACAAGTTATGCAATTCAATATTTTTTCATATTAGTAAGGAATATCCATCAAAACAATTAATGACTATTCCTTACTTCTTAAAACTGATTTAGTTCAGTTAAGATTGTAATTGAAAATCTGTTGAGTAATCAGAAAATTAGTAACTATAGTTGAGGTAATAATGGGAAGAAGAAGTGGATTTAACTATGCTCTACGTGTTTTAGCTTCATCGTCAGCCAGTAGTCAAAGAGCTTATAATGCAGAAATACGTAGAAGCAACAATATAGCAAAACAACTAGTAAGAGAACAAAAAGCATTAGAAAGAGAAAAGTCAAAACAAAGGAAAGAAGATGCGATACAGTTTGCCTTAGAACAAACCAATGAAGCTGAAGACCAAAGAAATGAGTTAATATCATTGCTTACAAATGCTAATATTGATCCCTTGCAAGTGAAGTGGAAAAAACTTAAAAAACATGATCATTACTCAGTAATACAACCTGAGGAACCTAAATTACAAAGCATCCCACCTGCTGTTGATCCATCTTACTTTGCTCCTAAAATAAATATTTTCGATAAATTGTTTAAAAAGCGAATCGCTCAAAAAACTGAAAAAGCTGAAAATGAATTCCAGATAGCAAAAAAAAATCGAGATGAGTTAATTGAAAGACTACAAAAAGAAAATGATGTCATCAAAGCAAATCATAAGCAAGTTTTAGATAAGTGGAGTGCTACTAGAAATGTTTTTCTGAAGGAGCAAAAAGAATATAATGACTCAATAGATAAATTAGAAGAATCTTTCAATAATCAAGAAGAGGATGCTGTTGAATTTTATTTTAATCAAGTTATTTCTCTAATTGATTTACCAGAATTAATAGAAATTGAGTGGGAGTTAGAATATAATATAGACAGTAAAATTCTGATTGTAGATCTTATATTACCAAGTATTGGGACAATTCCGACCTTGAAAACAAAAAAATACGTTGCAACAAGACAAGAATATACTCATACAGAAATTAAAGAAAAAGAAATAGAAACGATTTTTGAAAAAATGATTTTGCAATTAAGCTTACGTATTGTTCACGATATTTATATTTCAGACATTTTGAATTTCGTCGATACGATTGTATTCAATGGCATTCATGAAGGAATCAACAAGAGTACTGGAATAGAAGAGGTGAAATGCATATTATCATTACAAACGAAAAAAGATGCTTTCCTTAAGATTAACATCCAAAATGTAGATGCGAAATCATGCTTCCTAAGCTTTAAAGGAATATCAGGTGCCCGATTAACTGAGCTAGTTCCTATTGCTCCCATAATGAATATGAACAAAGAAGACAAAAGATTTGTTCAGGGGATTGACATAGCACATACTATAGAAGGGCAGAACTTAGCTTCAATGGACTGGGAGGATTTTGAGCATTTAATCAGAGAACTATTTGAAAAAGAATTTGCTGTTAATGGGGCTGAAGTCAGAATAACTCAAGCAAGTAAAGATGGTGGTGTTGATGCTATCATGTTTGATCCAGATCCAATAAGGGGTGGAAAATTCGTTATTCAAGCTAAACGATATACTAATGTTGTTGGAGTATCAGCAGTTCGAGACCTTTTTGGGACTCTTACCCATGAAGGAGCGTCTAAAGGAATTCTTGTTACCACAGCCAATTATGGAGCTGATTCATACGAATTTGCCAAAAATAAACCACTGACTCTGATTAATGGGAGTAATTTATTGTTTCTTCTTGAAAAACATGGGTATAATGCAAGAATTGATTTAGAAGAAGCTAAAAAGAACAATATGATGAGTTAATGTGAATATTTGTTAGTATTAGGTTAGTTTCGTTATTTACGAAACGAAAAAACCGGAGGATTCTATCTTCTGGTTTAGCTTAGAACGATTATCTTATTTTTCGTTGTCTCTTCTAACTAAAAGCTCTGCCATTAAATTGATTACTTCTTTGTAATCCGCATAATCCCAAGCCTCATCAATTCTCTTTTGAATCTCTTCCTCAGTCATTTCATCTGAATGAAGCCAGGAAGCAGTGTAGCATTCCCAGTATGATCTGGTCTTTGTGGTTTCGGTCTCTTGAATTTCTTGCCCTTGATTTTTGATTTTCTTACTCATTTTGATCTCCTTTTCACTTTATTTCTTTCTAATTACTTCTCCATTAGTAAGTTAGCGGAAACAAAGTCAAGTCAATAG
>CAYQPF010000243.1:0-5657 GCA_964419225.1 uncultured Candidatus Cloacimonadota bacterium
TCAACATAAGACAAGTTCCGGATACATAAATGTATCTTCACCTGAGTGGACAGCATTGGACCTTCTGGCAAATACAAATAAATTAGGACTTAATCGAGTGGTTACTGTCATCCAGGAATTGGCATCAGAAATTAAAGCCTCTAATCTTGCCAAAACTGCATCCAAATATGATAATATCTCCAATTTACAGCGTTTGGGATACATTCTTGATAATATTTCTGGAGAGAATAAATTAGCCGATTCGTTGCATAAAGTATTGGAGAAAAAGGAATATAATTTAGTTTTACTATCTCCATTAAAAAGGCGAAAAGGAGAAATAGATGAAAAATGGAGAGTGATAAAAAATATGGAAATTGAAAGTGACTTATGATACCACAAAGATACATAGAAGAATGGAAAATTTCTGCTCCGTGGCCTAATGATGCCCAGGTTGAGCAGGATCTAATAATAGCAAGAGCCTTAGTTGAAATTTTTTCCGATGACATGTTACGGGAATCGTTGGCATTCAGAGGTGGTACAGCACTTCATAAACTCTATTTGCAACCTCAAACCCGCTATTCTGAAGATATTGATCTAGTGCAAATTAAGCCAGAACCCATAAATCCGATACTTAAAAGAATAAGGGAGCGACTTTCGTTCATGGGGACAAAGAGAACCGTAAAACAACATATTCATAATAATACTATTGTTTACAGATTTGAAACAGAAATACAGCCTATTATTAATATGAGATTAAAAATCGAGATCAATACTCGTGAACATTTTGATGTCTTAGGAATGAAACTTATTCCATATCAAGTTAAAAACGGATGGTTTTCTGGTGAATGTAATTTGAATTGTTACGAATTGGAGGAGTTATTAGGAACGAAATTAAGAGCATTATATCAACGACGCAAAGGACGGGATTTGTTCGATTTATATTGGACTTTGAGCAATCATGAAATTGATGAAGAGAAAGTTGTTAGATGCTACAAAACGTACATGAAATACTCTGTGAAACAACCACCTTCTATAAAGCAGTTTTTAGCAAACATCGAAGAGAAGATGACAGATATTGAGTTTATTCAGGATATCCATATAATCCTAAAACCGGGAGTTGATTATAATAATGAGACTGCTTGGTCATTAGTGAACGAAAAGTTGATTAGTAAAATATAGAAAAACACATATGGAACAAGAAGAACAAAAGACGTTTAAGATTTTGTCAATCGATGGCGGCGGAATAAAAGGGATATATTCTTCTACAATTTTAGAAAAGTTCGAAGAAAAGTTTAGTTGTTGTATTTCTGATCATTTTGATATGCTATGTGGAACTTCTACAGGTGGATTAATTGCATTAGCCCTTTCTCTTAAAGTTCCTGCTAAAGTAATCTCTGATTTGTATTTGGAAAAAGGAAGATTCATTTTTAATAGCAACATACTAAGTACTCTTAAACAAATACTCTGGGGCGGAAAATATTCAAATGAAAATTTAAAAATTTGCTTAAAAGAGATATTTGGTGATATAAAAATTGAAGAGAGTGAAAACCTTTTATGTATACCAGCGTTTAATTATACCGATTCAAATACTTGTGTGTTTAAATTTGACCATAAACATGGCAATTTAAGTAGGGATAATAAATTAAAATATATTGATGTTGCATTGGCAACTTCTGCGGCGCCAACATATTTCCCATTATGCCACATAAATGATTTATGTAAACAATACATCGATGGCGGATTATGGGCAAATAATCCAGCACTAGTTGGAGTGATAGAGGCATTATGTCACTTCGTTGGTCATACAAAAGCATATGACTCAATACAGATTCTATCAATTAGTAGTTTAGACCCATATAACGGAAATCCTATTCATAGTAACCTAAACCGCTCACTTATGAGGTGGGGAGCGAATATAAAAGACCCATTTTTTGATGGACAGAGTCATTTTGCAAATAATACCTTGAGATTGCTTCAAGATCACAGTGATATTAATATAAAATATGTGAGGATACCAAGTACAAATCTTAGTGCAAAACAAAAAAGGCAAGTTGGAATGGATAAAGTCACGAAGAAGTGTTTGGAATTTATGAAAGGGCAAGGAGAATCTCAGGCTAGTTTATGGTATAGAAAGACTGAAATTGAAAATTTCTTCAAAAAAACGAAAACATATAACACAAAATAAATATATTATGGCAAACAATCATGATCAATTTATTGCATTCAATAGCACTATTGAAATATCAAGGTCAAAAAAGGAAACATTAAAAGGTAATAGAAAGACTCTTCGTGATGTCATCAAAAAATATTTTGATGATAACAAACCAAACGAGATAAAACCGAGTTTTAGAAGCCAAGGGTCGTTTGTAATGAAGACAACCGTGAATCCTATTCCTCGATGGTCAGAGGATGATAAAAAAAATTTATATAAATATGATGTAGATGATGGTGTTTATTTCATTGGAGAAGAAAAACATGATGATAGAAAGTCAATTAATACTTATCATGATTGGATATATGATGCAGTAAAAGATCATACTGGTAAGGGTGCGGAAAAAAGAAATACTTGTGTCAGAGTTTTGTATGCGGATGGGCACCATATTGATTTGCCTATATATTATAAAATGGATGAGAAAAATAGTATACCGGAGTTGGCACATAAATCTAAGGGTTGGATTGATAGCGATCCTAAAGAATTTTTTGAATGGTATAATAATCGTGTTGATGAAAAACAACAAATGAGAAGAATCGTGAGGTATTTAAAAGCATGGTGCGACTATCGAAATTTTCAACGTCCAGATGTAAAAATGCCTAGTGGCTTTATTATGACAATACTTGCTACCGAAAATTTTTCAAATAATAGTAGAGATGACATTGCTTTAAAAGAAACACTTGAGAAAATTCAATTAAAAATTGACAAAGATTATAGTGGAAAATTTGAATGTAAACGACCAACAACACCGAAAGGAGAAAATTTATTTGCCGAATTTAGCGATACAAGAAGAGATTATTTTTTGTCACAGCTCAGAAGTTTCATTACTTCTGCTAGACAAGCGATAGAGGGGAATAACCCAAAAGAATCATGCTTAAAATGGCAGAAGCATTTTGGTGATCGTTTTTGTTGTTCAACTGCAAAAGATGAAGAGGAAGCAGCAAATAAGTATTCAAACCCAGCAATAATAACACAAAACGCAAAAAGTGCATAAATGCCAATATTATCTCAAATATTAGATGATGTTTTTAAAAAATTATCTAGATTAGAAACTGTTTATAGGAGTCCAACAGATTGTGACCTTCCAAAGAAAACTTTTGCGGAAATTTGGAAGATTGAAGCAGAAGTGCAAACAAGTATCTTTCAAAAAGAGATAGAATTATATGTGGCATTTGATGAATTTTTCCCTTTATCAATTCCCCGGATTTACTTAAGCCAAAAAAGTTTTGAAGAAGTCAAGTATATTCCTCATGTAGATAAAGAACGTTATATATGCACTTTTCACTCAGATACTTTAATATTGGATACAGAAAACCCTTTTGCTATCGTCCAAATTTGCTTAAAAAAAACAAAAAAAATTATCGAGGATGGTCTTGCTGGAACTAATCATGAAGAATTTAAAGATGAATTAGGAGCTTATTGGACAGACAATAATGAATTTGAAATAATTCAATACCTTTCGTTGGGGTCTGATTTTAAAAAAGAATCTAAATATATTAAGATAGGTGAGCTTTGTCCCACATATAAACATATTAAATACATTCTTTATACAGACGAAATGGATTCAACCAAAAAAATGTTTATGGATTTTTTATCGAAGAAAGGGCATAAATGGGTTGAAAGAAATGCTTTATTATTAGGAAATTATGAAATAGATTCTTGCCCTCCGTTTCCAGTAGACAATGAAGATGTACTCAAAACAATCAATTCATTATCTATAGATCTATACAAAAATTACATAAACTCAAAACAACTTGAAAAATACATCTTTTTTTTGGCCGATACATCTACTAAGCCGATACTGTTGGGATGGAAACATAAAGCACTTAATACTCAGAGAAATGGTTACCGTCCAGGAATTTTAACTCCTTTTGATGTATTATCAAAATTTCAAAAAAAAGACAAAATTGAACGAATTATAGTAAATGAGTATAGTAATAATCTAATAGAAAATAGGACGAGTGGGATTGTCGGTAAGAAGTATAATTTTTTAATTGCAGGATTGGGAAGTATTGGCTCAAATTTAGTCTATTTCTTAAATGGAATGAATTTTCCAAATTATAAACTTATTGATGATGATTTTCTAAAACTAGAAAATATTGGACGTCATCTTATGGGAATGGATAATATTCACACATATAAAACCGATGCCTTAAAATTATATTTAAAGAATATCCGGCCTGATCAAGATGTTATAGTAAAGCAATCTAAACTTGAATTTGTATTAACAAAAAATATTGATTTTTTCAATGATTGTACTTATGCTTTTATTGCAATCGGAAATCAAAACGTTGAACACCTGTTATTAAAAATGCAGAACGAGGGGCAGATTACAGTTCCTATGTTCATATTATGGGTAGAGCCATATGCTATTGGAGGTCATTGTATTTTTCTTCATCCTGATGACAAAGTTATTATTGAACAATTATATGAAAAAAATTTATATCGTTTCAATGTTATTGCATCCAGAGAATATTTTGATATCAATCCAAAGTTATCTAAACAAATAGCAGGATGTCAAACTTCCTTCACTCCTTATTCAGGAAACCATATAATAATGTTTCTATCCTCGATTTACAAATGGATAAATGACATAATACATAACGATGCCAGACAAAGTATGGCTATGCATTGGGTAGGTGACATAAATCTTGCTAAAGAGCTTGGTCTATCAATTAATGAACAATTTGAAAGAAGAGAATCGTACAGTAATAAGGTAATTTGTTTAAAAGATGATTATTAATAGGTCTAAATATACTATTCGTATTTCAGAAAATGTACTGTCAATTTTAGAAAAATTTAAACAAAATAAGTTCCAAAATGAGTCAGGAGGCATTATTTTAGGATCTGTTTATAATAATATTATCTATATCAAAAAGGTATCATTACCATCCAAATTTGACAAATCATCTCGAAACACCTTCGATAGGGATAAAAAAATAGCTCAGATTATTGTCGATTTCGAATACTATAACTCCAAAGGAGAAATTATTTATTTAGGAGAATGGCACACTCATCCAGAGAAAAATCCTTTACCGTCATATGTCGATACAAAGATGATAAAGCAACAGTATAAAGAGAATAAAATAAATGAGGATTTTTTAATTCTTTTAATACAAGGGACAGAGAGTTTATATGTTAGCTTATATAACGGGAATTCAATAATTGACAGATAATCTATAACTGTATAATTACGAAAATATTATTTTTAGTATATGTGTTTTAGGTTGAATAGATTTAGTGCAAGGTGCAAGTATATATTTATATATAGCTTGCACCTTGCACTAATCATAATGTACTGAAATAAAAAGTTTTGGAAATTCTAAAAAGAAGAGTAATTTTGAACCTAGAATAACATGTTCTTTTAGGTATTGAACCCACGGAAAAAACGACAAAAATTTCTGTGACCAATTCATGACCTATTGAAAATATGAAAAGGTAATTTATTGATATTAAGTTCGTCAGA
>CAYQPF010000244.1:0-5515 GCA_964419225.1 uncultured Candidatus Cloacimonadota bacterium
CCTGTGGATTACGCATTGTTGGGTTCAATTTTCAACATTTACAAGTTCCCAAGAAATAAGATCGCCAATCTTGAAAGCGAAGGAAAGCTGATCAGGCTCAAGCGCGGTTTATATGTAGTATCTCCCAAGTTATCCGGGAAACTTTTGTCTACTGAACTTATTGCTAATCATCTTTATGGCCCATCCTATATATCAATGGAGAGTGCCTTGAGATTTTATGGGTTGATTCCCGAAAGTGTTTATACAGTAAGGTCTATGACAACAAAAAGGTCGAGATTCTTCGAAAACTCAGTTTCAAAGTTTGATTATATCAATTGTAATAATGAGTATTACCCGATCGGGATAAATCAGAAATTCGGGGAGAACTATACATTCTTAATTGCTTCTCCTGAGAAAGCTCTGTGCGACCTTATAGCTTATACACCAGAAGTGAGGCCCCGATTTGTAAAGGCAATGCAATTATATCTCGAGGAGGATATCCGACTCGATATGGATGCATTTTACAAAATGGATGTTGAGATATTCAAGGAATGTGCTAAAGCCGGAAAAAAAAGGAATGAGTTTAACAATCTTATAAAACTTTTACAGCGATGAGTGTTTTTGACCAAATGATGTCCCGTTATGAGATTTTATCTGAGAACGACAGAAGAAATGCGATTCATGAAATTATGCAGGAAATTACCCTGGCAGGTTTATACAGGAGTGGTTTTTTTGACAAGGCTGCCTTTTACGGAGGTACCTGTCTCCGGATATTTCATTCAATGCAAAGGTTTTCAGAGGATCTGGATTTCTCTCTGGTGGCAAAAGTCGATTTATTTAATATTGAAGATTATTTCCCGGCAATAGTAGCTGAGTTTAAAGCCATGGGAAGAGATGTGGCTATTACAAAAAAGGTAAGGAATATCTCTGGTGATGTTGAATCGGCTTTCCTGAAAGATGATACTGATATTTACGATCTTGCGTTTCAAACAGAACGGACAGTTAAGATAAAAATAGAGGTGGATACAAATCCTCCTTTAGAATTTCAAACAGAGCAAAAGCTTCTTCTCCAGCCATTCTCATTTATGACTCGCTGTTTTGTTTTACCTGACATGTTTGCCGGAAAGATGCACGCATTACTATTCAGAAATTGGAAGACAAGAGTGAAGGGAAGAGACTGGTATGATTTCGAGTGGTATGTAAGAAATCAGGTTCCTCTCGACTTTAATCATTTGCAAGTGCGTGCCAGACAGTTTAATGGAATTGACATGAGTAAAGAGGAGTTTATTTATAAACTCAAAACCAGACTATCCTCAACAGATATAGAGTTGGTAAAAAGAGATGTTGCTCCTTTTGTCAAGGATGAAACAATGCTGGAAATATGGTCCAACGATTACTTTGTTCAGCTTGCCGGGATGTTGAAGTTTTTATAAACTTCCATTTCAGTCAATTTCAGAAAGGAACCACATATCCGAGGGTAATATCGTGAAATGATCCGGAATTATTTGTGTTGTCGTATGCTTTCAACGAAAGGTAGACAGTTCCCATTTTCCCCAGCATCTTACCCAACGAAATTCCGTAAGAAACGCCACAAGAATTTGATGTCTCGGATGTTTCAACAAGGTTTTTCTCAATCCTGTCCTTACTAAACATGTAATGAACCCTGTAAAATGGCATGAATAGCCAATTGTTGTTGGTCCTGAACACCAGGTTAGAAACCAGACCAAGAGCTCCTCCTGTATTTCCAATGAATGTAGTTGTATTTGTCCCGTCCGGATATTCATATCCATGATAGGTACTGTTGAAGATAACCGGATTTGCTCCTACATAAAGGTCCAGATAAGGTGCAAGGCTGGATTTAAGGAGCCACAATGTGAAATGAGCCTCAATATAATCTGAACTGGGGCTTGTCCCGGTAAGGCCGAGTTTCTGTTTGTCAAAATTGGTCCGAAAGTATGAGGCTTCCACATCTATTACGCTGTTTATTGACACTCCGGCTCCTGCAATAAAACCGCTGAAACCATTGCCCATTTCAGAACCAATATTGATTGATGCGCCACTTTTTCCTTTTTCCAGGAATGGTAGGATCTGGGCTGTCACAGGAAGTGTCAATCCAGTAATAATTAAGACAATAATGAGTTTTTTCATAATTTATAAATCAAACGAATATTTTTCTGTAGTTGGAGTATTACGGTAAAAATACCGAAAGTTTTGAGACCGAGCAATGGAACGGAATATTATTAGGAAAAGAATTGACCAATACAGTAGTTGAAATCACTAAATAAATTCCTGGAATTAAATAAAGATATCCGTAAAATAATAGTTACAGCAAAGAGCAAAACAGGAACTGACTGCACACTGAACGAAAAATTACTTTTTATACGGAATTGTCAAAATAAGCATAGATATAAAGCATTATATATGCGGAAAATAAGATATTCTTTCTTCTTGTGAAGGCATGTCCATTAATGAAAATTATGCTATTGACTCATTTCTGCGATACATAGTGAATAGATTATGTTCATTAAAATTAAGTGTTCATCGTCAATGAACAGGTAAGTAAATTGAACAAGTTTTTAAAAAACGAAGAGAATGAAAGAAATATTATAAACATTCAGTAATATTTCACTAGAATAGTTTAGGCCCTTGACAAAAGCTTTTCAATAAATAGGATTTAAATATTTGGAAATGTTTGAGATAGATTTATTATATTTGCTTGGCAATATTAGTAAAACTTCACAAACAGTATGAAAACAAAGTATTTACTCATAGGAATAATGGCATTAGTGTTATTATCGTGTGATAAAAAAATCATCAACGATCATAAGATTTGGGACATATACCCGGTTGTGGTTAGAGTTCAAGTTGTAAATGCCAATGGGATTGATCTGCTCAATCCGGACAATAACAATTCTATTGCAGCAAGTGGAATAAAAGCTGTATATAATGGGAAGGAGTATGAGTGTAATAAAAATGTATCAGTGGTCAATACCAAAGCTTATATGCCACATTTTTATGGTCTGCAAATGAATAAAAATACAAATGACGGTACTTATATCCTGTTATTTGGAGAATTTAATGGGGCAAAAAGTTATTCAAACGAAGAAGTAACAATCTTTTGGGGAGATGGTTCTTCAGACAAAATAAAATTCAGCAGACAGTTTAGATGGAGACTGAACGGAGATCCCGAGGTTAGTCAAGAGTGGCTCTTGAACGGCAATAAAGTATCTAGCAGTATTATCAAGATTGTTAAATAATTGCAATTGGAGCGAAGCTGTCTGCCCCACTGAAAAGCAGACATAGTTTCATTCGACAAAATCATTTGTTTTCATACAGACAGACTTATCTTTAAAATCTCATGAATAAAGACTCGTGGTTCTAAAATTGCGGGGATATTAAAATCAAAAACCCTAAGAGGACTATTTTCCGAACCATTCTTAAGTGATCTGGAGTTGATTTTGAAATTGGAAACTTGATTCAATTTAGAATAACCGGTCAAATTGACTCTATCTGCCGGAATCTATTTTCCATGAGCTCTTTATACTTGGCAATCATCTCGGCAGATAAAAAAGATTTATCAAGTAAATCAGATGCTTTATATGCCTCCCGTTTGAATCTGGTTAATATCCCGGTTATCTGTTTTTCAGATAATCCCATTCCCCTGCCCATCTGTACAAAGTGCTCCCATTTAAGCCCCTTTTTCTTCCCGGATAAAGTAAGAGCAAGCTCTTCGTCGTCTTTAGGAATCAGTATTGAAACATTGAGCAAATCATATGCAGGCGCTAATACCCATCCTGATTTGCTCTCTATCATTGAAAAATTCTTTATATGAATGTCACGGGCATTGTGAAGGTGATGAATTTTTCCGGATGATTTACGACATATTTCTCATCATTAATTTTTAATTTATATCTATTTGCATATAGTACAAATACTACCGCAGAATTGAACGAAGCAGGATTCAATCTCTCAAACAAGCCAACGGAATAACGTGAACGCCATCGTTCCTTGTATATCCATATTGTCCGCCAGTCAAAACAATCTTCAGGTCTGGTTCTCGAATAGGCATCTGCTGCTCGGTCTTGTTATGTTCGACTATAAGGTTATGGAGCTGAACCAGGTGATTTGCGCCATCCTCAATTTCTTTACTACCAAGCTTACATTCAATCAGGGCATAGCGTCCATCACCAAGATGCAACACAACATCCGCCTCCAGACCATAGCGGTCACGATAGTAGCCAACACTGGAGAAGAAGCCGTATGAATATGCCTTCAGGTCGCGAATGCACATCTGTTCAAAAATAAACCCGAAGGTTTTCAGCTGAGTATGAAGTGATTCCGGAGTCAGACCCATCACAGTAACCGCCACTGACGGGTCGCAGAAGCCACGTTTAGGACTACTCTGGATGGCAGTCTTGCTACGTATCGCAGGGCACCAGGCATCGATATCCTGTATAACGAACAGCTTTTCTAAAGCAGATACATAGTCATCAAACGTTGAGCGTGAGCATTCCATTTTATCGCTTGCAATAACATCGGACAGCATCGATGTGATCTTCGCTACAGTAGATATATTCCTTGCGTATGAGCGAAGTATTTGCCATGCCAATTTCTCGTTACGTTGGACACCATCCACGCGGGAAATATCCGTCTTGCATACTGACTGTACATAATCTTTGGCTATCATCAGTTTTGCGTCCGGGTCGGTTACATTCAAAGATGCCGGCCAACCGCCACGGCAAGCAGAGAAGATGATATCGTTCACATTCATATCAGAAACAGCTTCCACCTCCTGTTCCGGATGGTCAAACAGTTCCTTGAGTGAAACGCTTCCGTTTGACTCCTTTGATTCCCACAGTGACATCGTCGACATCTGCATACGCGAGATGCGTCCCGTTCCACTATGATAAATTTTCTTCTCATTCACGGCATTCGACCCCGTAAGAATAAACTGACCAGGATCACCACGTTTGTCGCACATCGTGCGAACGGCATCCCATAGTACAGGAGCATCCTGCCACTCGTCGAGCAATCGAGGAGTTTCACCTATCAAAAGGTTTGAGGGCTTTACTGCCGCCGTTGCCAGATAATCATCACGTTTATCTGGATCTTGCATGCGCAGTACACTTCCCGCCTGCTGTTCGGCAGTTGTTGTCTTTCCACACCACTTCGGGCCTTCAATCAACACGGCCCCCATCGCATTCAACCTGTCTTTCAGGTGCTTGTCGGGTATACGTTCCAAATAATTCATACAATTGGCTTATTTATCAGTCACATAAAATTACTAATAATAAGGAAATTGCAAAAATATTATGAATAATTGTGGTATTTCATCAGGAATATTTGTGGTACTTCATCAGGAAACCTTGTGGTGCTTCATCCAGGGGGTGGGACAAACCCAAGGAGCTTGCCCGTATCCGGCAAGCAACGGCACTAAAAAAGCAGGCATCTACACCTCCTTTTATAGTACCCGGATCCGGCATCGAACCGGCACATGCTTTCGGCCCCTGATGTTTGCGGACAGAGCTTTTTCCGA
>CAYQPF010000245.1:0-5380 GCA_964419225.1 uncultured Candidatus Cloacimonadota bacterium
GCTTGCAATCGAACGAGGTTATATAATAAATATATGGTGAGTGAGATTGTAAGTCCTTCAAATTCATTAGCTTCAGCCAGATTGTGAAGATTCTACTGCACAGTTCGGGTTTAAAGGATTATTTGTTATTCTATGTGCAACATATCTTTAGAAGTTATCTTTGATCAGTGCTACTCAGTGAGGATTAGTGGCTAACACTCAGGAAAAGCGTCTCTTCTTTCAAAAAGAATTATTCCAGCCACTGTAAAACACTGATTTTCACTGATCCAGAGAAATCCTTTTTTTACAAGATTTACATTCTGCTCAAAAATCCAACGTCCCAAATACTAATTAGTTCTCATCTCCCCTAATTCGCTTAATTTGCACAATTCGTGGTAAAAATCTCTTTAAGCACATCTATTCCGGATATTAAACCACTAATTATACGAATTTAACTAATTAGAGAGAAGATTACTTTTGTGATAAGAGAATGCATAACACACCCAATGAAGTTAAGTTAAGGGAAAATGAGGTCTTTCTTATTAATTTACCCTCATCCTTCTCCCTTTCGCTTAATTCGCACCATTCGTGGTAAAATCTCTTTAAGCACATCTATTCCGGATATTAAACCACTAATTATACGAATTTAACTAATTAGAGAGAAGATTACTTTTGTGATAAGAGAATGCATAACACACCCAATGAAGTTAAGTTAAGGGAAAATGAGGTCTTTCTTATTAATTTACCCTCATCCTTCTCCCTTTCGCTTAATTCGCACCATTCGTGGTAAAAATCTCTCTACTTGTTCAAAAACAATTTGACAAATCTATACAATAATATAGAAATTACTCTGTATCCAGGAGGAAATATGTTCAAATTAAATTTTGCCAAATGCTTTTTCTGCTTAATAGCAGTATTTTTTTGTACGTCAGTGCATGCACAGTATAGTTATGGTTTACATCAATCTGCTGAATACAACTTTAATTATCCTTTCCAGTATATCCAAACTTCCGGAGACAGTATGTTGGTCTTCTACTATCTTGAGACTGACGGCAACATGGTAACAGTCCATTCAACTACCTTGGATCTTGAGGGTAATTTCTCACCGGATTTTGAGTACCCTTCTGTTGAGATTGACTCTTTACTGGCTCCCAATTTTGTCCAGTTTGGAGACCGGATACTTATCTCAACCTACTTTGTGGGTCAAATGGTTTACGATTTGATCATTATTGACGGAAATCAGCTCTATCATATTCAAGATACATATATCACTGATCAGGCTATCTGGAGCCATTACTTTGTATATAAGACCTACCCATACATAAAAGTGTTTGACTTTAATACTCTTCAGACAACTATTTTGACAACTATGTTGACAAGTGAACCAGCCAGATTTGTTACTCTCGGTGATGAATATCTTATCCTTGATGAATACTCTTATGATATCCCCATTGCCAGGAAAATATTCGATCCTGAAATGAATTTAATTAATAGTTATAATCCTGCTAATGTCCAGATTCCTTCAGGTAATAACAATGATCTGAGTAATCAACTACTATCCAATTGGAACTTTTCCAATGTAAATAATGAGATGTATCTCAATTATAATATGAGTAACTCCGACTATGTTTATTATGTTGCAGGACAAAATTCACTGAATAATCTGCTGCATCTTTTTGTTCAGGATGATACACTCAGAATCGACAGATTATTTTCAAATGCTTCGGCTGAATTCATGGGTGCAGAACAGTTAAATGCTTATAATTTTTTTCTTGTAGATTATGAGAATTCACTGGTTTCTGCAAAAATGTACAGTTTCACCAATCATGTACCTTTTAGCCAAAATACACTCCTGCCTAATCTGGCTCCGGTCAAAGTTACCCATATACAGAATAAGCCTGTGATCATAAACAGTAACTCGACAAGTGACAATTTTACTCCCATTCTATACAATCAGAATTTTGGAGTATTATTCGACAGTTTATCTTTTGATTCGAATACTTTGGGCTTGAAGGTTTTCAGTTTGAGGAATACTTTATACTTTGTGGGAGTTAACACAATCCATGTTATCGAAATGGATTCTATAATCAGTACAACAGACCCAATCAGCCCGGAATCTAAGTTGAGTTTAAGTGTTTATCCAAGCCCATTTCAGGGTCACGCAACCATTAAAGTAAAATCCGAAACAAATAGTCCTGTTAATGTTTCAGTTTACAATATCAAAGGTCAAAAAGTTAATGTTTGGACAATAGAATCACCCCAAGCAGGTAAAACTTTGATATGGAAAGGTGAAAACAGTAAAGGTGAAAAATTGTCCACCGGAATGTATTTTCTGAAAGTAACAAACCGTGAAAGTCAATTTTCAAAAAAGGTATTGTTAATCAAATAGCCACTAGCATGGAGCATTAGTTACCATAACAGAGAATTACTTTCCACCAAAACCATCACGAAAGAGAAGGAGAATTAGAGACGCTAAGATCAGATTAACTCGGTAACTATAATTATGGCAGCCTCTTTCTAACATAAAAAACTTACACATCAATTTATCAAACATTAATTAATAATAATCTATAAAATATTATTTGACAAAATCTCTTTATTTATTATTCACTAACGATTGTTACATTCAAAGAGTTGTAGTTAATTACAAATATCTTTGAAATTAGTTAATGAATTTAAGATTTATCTCTTAATGGCATATTACTAATTTGATGAGAAGGTTGCTGGAATTAAGTTAAAGACATATGAAGGAGAAGTTATGAAACAAATGAGAGAATTAATAATTCTGTTTATTCTTATGATGGGAATAAGTAGTGTCTGGGCACAAGATTTTACTGTAGAATCAGGGTCAACCCTAACAGTAACGGAGGATATTGAAATTGATGGCACCCTGGAAGTACTATCAGGAGGAACCTTAGACACACGGACTTTTGTTATTAGTGGCACAGGGATGATTGTAATTGATGCCGGTGCAAATCTGATTGTAGGTCATGCAAATGGTATCTCAGGAATGGATCAAACAACCTCAGGCTCAACTTATTCCAGTGGAGCGAACTATGAATTCAAAGGAGCATCAACTGGTACATTTGTAACAAACCCTACTGCCAATACTGTGAATAATTTGATTATTAATAGTTCAGGCACTATTGATTTAGCTCAGAATATCACTGTAAGCAGTACTATTACATTTACCTCAGGCACCTTGAAATTAGGTGATTATGTTTTAACAGCCAACAATTATACAGGGACACCAACACTGGAATATAGTGGGAGCGGATATGCAACAGGGATTGGAGATGCTGCAGATATTACGATAACAACCTACAGTCCTATACAATTACCTTCAATAGTTCATGACTTAGCTTACAGCACGGGGTTTTCTCTACCTAATAATGTAAGAGTAGATGGAAACTTGAGTTTTAACTATTCTTTTAATTTGGGTAATTATAATATGGAGCTCAATGGCACATTCACAGGTAATCCAGAAGTAGATTATCAAGGAACCGGTATAATAACAGGGATAGACAGCTTAAGTTACATCTGTATTTTATGTAATTCAATTTCTTATCTTCCTCCACTTATTCATGAAATATGTTTTGATGGTGCAACAGATTATGTAGATCTTCCCAATGATATCGAGACTACTACTATTTTCAGCTATGGGTGGGGTTTTGATCTCAATGGGAAGAAAATCACAGTAAGCAGAGCTGATTTTGCCATTACAAATTGTATCTCGCTGTCAAGTCTTCGAGCTAGTAAAACAAATTTCTCACAGATCTGTGGAACAGAAACCAGTATTCCGCGTACCTGGACAGTAGAAGTTTATGCCAGCAATAATTTTACCATGAATTTTACATATCCGACAGGATTAACAGGTGACCATGTAAAAGTGATGAAAAGAATTAGTGGCAGTTCAGATCCATGGGAACAACAAGGAGGAACTTATCTGGCTTCGGATGTCTCAGGGATGAGAACTGTCAGTGTAAGTACTGAAGATGTTAGCCACGTTTATGAATATACTCTAATCAATTATGAAGAAACCTTACCCGTTGAATTGACAACCTTTGCAGGTGTTTTTTTAGCGGATAAAGGTGTAACTTTGAACTGGACTTCTCAAACAGAAAGCAATGGTCTGGGTTACAATATTTACAGAAATGAAAGCTCTGAGCTGGCTACAGCTCAAAGAATGAATTTTAGTTTGATCCAGGCAGCCAATTCTTCAACGGCTAACAGTTACACATACACAGATAATGAACTTTTGAATCAAAACACCGACTACTACTACTGGTTACAGTATGTAGAAATGGATGGAAGTTTTTATAGTTTCGGCCCTGCAAAAATCACAGTTACAGGAAATACTGTAGAGAATCCTGCTGTACCTGTTCATACAGCCTTGAATTCGACCTATCCCAATCCTTTCAATCCCTCCACTACAATCAGTTATGCTTTGGTAGTACCTGCTAACGTTAATATTGAAGTATTTAATTCTAAAGGACAATTAGTTAAATCTCTTGTTAATAAGCATCAGAATGCCGGGGATTTTAGAATTACTTGGGAAGGCAAAGATAATAACAACAAAACCTGTACCAGTGGTGTTTATTTTATTAAAATGAATGCTGATAACTATAGTTCAATCAAGAAGGTTATGTTGATAAAATAGGGACTAGCGTCCAGCATATGGTTCAGATATCTTATATCAGGTATTGGAACTCATGGATCTTTAATCATTTGATGCTAACTTATAATAGGGATTAGCGTCCAGCACCATTAGCATGGAGCATATTAGGCAGGTATCATATTCCAGGTGTGGATAATATCAGACCTATTGTCATATGATACGAACTTAAAGTTATATAACCTTGGTGATTTTATAAAATCAAAAGGAATAAATTAAGGGCATCCTAAGTGATGCCCTTCTTTACACGTCAGTTAGCTATGCACATATTTTAACCCGGATTGTGGTGTAGAGGTTTGCAATCGATCAAGGTTATCTAATAAATATATGGTGAGTGAGATTGTAAGTCCTTCAAATTTCCTAGTGTCATGTCAAGCTTCATATGACTGTTGCATGTATAACCAGCATTGTTTAAATACCCGCTGACTCAATTCTCCTCTATCAAGAGGAGTACCGCGAAGCGGGGAGGTGTGTTGTGACCTGATCTTTTTCATTCTATTCTGTCAATCCAAACTTGACATGACACTAGATCAATGACAAATAAGCAACATCATTTCTCTATTTATCAGAAACAATTTGACAAATCTATACAATAATATAGAAATTACTTTGTATCCAGGAGGAAAAAATGAACTATGAATACGGTAGAATCCAAAAGCTGTATGAAAGTTTAGTACAGCACGGAATTGAAGACAAAATTATCGCAGAAATTATGGAAGGTGGAGA
>CAYQPF010000246.1:0-5219 GCA_964419225.1 uncultured Candidatus Cloacimonadota bacterium
TTACAGGTCTTGGCTGATCTATGGTAACCTTAACTTCCGGCTGAGTATTTCTAACAGGCATTTCTTCTTTAGCTACAGCCTTATATTCTTCAACCTTGGGCATTACTCTGTCATTGGTATTAACAACAGGTTTTTGAACTTCCACTTGAGGCATTATTCTTTCTGAAGAAAAAATTGCTGATTTACCTGAAGATAGCTCTGAATTTGGAGATTTTACCAGATTATTCTCTCTGGGTATCATTTTTGAATCATCTTTAACTCTAACTACATTTTGTCTTTCATTATACTCTACATATTTATCACTTTCTTGATTCAATACCACATTGCTATTTCTCTGATTGTGAAAAATCTGATTACTGGACGAATTTTGTAAAACTTTGCCTTCAGATGTTTCTTTAACATACTTGTTGTTTCCTGCATTTGAAGAAGAATCAGATTTACTGCCTGCTATGTGTGTTTCGGAATCCTTAAAGAACTTATCTGTTGGCTTGACATTCTCAATCTTTCTTTCACTTTCAGTCATAGTATCTTTTCTAACAAAAGTAGTGGATTCTGTTTTATCTTCTTGTTTGTGTGATATTACACTGGCTTGAGACTCTGTCTTTCCTCTTTCTGCATTTATACTAACAGGTTTTTCTTGTAGATCTGTCTTTAAATCGTTTCCTTTAGAGTTTTTCCATTTGCTTAGAACAAGTTCCTTTTCCTCTTTACTCAAGGAATCAAAATCAGCTTTCTCCATCCCGGCAGGAAGAACTACTCTTGTTTCGAGAACAGAGTTAACAGGTTTTTTAATGTTATTAATTACATTATTAGGCAATTCTTGCTTTTCACTCAGATTTTGATTCGGAGTTCTGTTCAAAGCCAAATTACCGCTGTGTTCTACCTTGGGTTGAGGCAAGTTTTGCTTTACAAACTCTGCCGGCTTTTCATTTCTTATCGTTTCTGATTTAGTCCCAGAAATATTCTCTTTAACTATATTCGGCATAATCGCCTGAGTAAAATTTGCTCCCAATTCAGCTCTTGTTTCCTGTCGTATCTGCTTAGATTTATCGCCATTATCATTCTTAATATCAGAAGAATCCGACAACTTCTCTTTAACCTGTGCAGATTTAGAATCAAACTCTTTCTTTAACTCAGGATTTTGTCTAAGTAGAGATAAATTAATTATTTCTTGTTTAGCTGCACTAAATTTGTTCTCTGAAACAGTTTGTTCTGGAACCGGCATTTTGGACTTAAAACCTTGTGAGATTATTTCATTAGCTGTTGATTTAGTTTTAACTTGAGAAAACTCAGCGATATTGTTGATATCAAAATCCTTCGTAGCTTCTCTTTCAATCTCTCCTGTTGTTAAATGGATCTCACTTGCCTCTGAACTACTATTAAAATGAATTTCTGTGTATGGCTTTTCGCCCTTAATAATATCTGATTTTATACTAATTTTTTCCTGATTCTCTGTCAAAAGCGATGTATTTGTCTTACTGCCTGGTTTGGAAGCTCTATTCTGCAATGCCTTTTCGGTGGACATTTCATTTGAATTTGTGGCATAATGTTCTGTTTTCACAGTTGTAGTATCTCTCGAAATCAAGCTATCAAAAGGCTTTTGTACTCCCGTATCAATAGCAGAATTTGTCTTTTGCTTAAGATAATTTGTTAAACTTATCTCCTTACCATCTTGCGTGAATACTATATCTATCTCTTTATTTTGAAACTTTCTAAGAAGTTCCTCAACTACCTTATTCTGTTGCTGATTAGCTGGATCCTGCAATGAGGTGTCAGTGCTGCTCAATCTCTGAATCTTTCCCAGAAAAAGAGTGTTACCACCTTCCTTTTGGGGAACAGCAGGTGACTTAATCTCGACACTTCTACTCTTAGGAGCATCTTTTACAATTATGGGGCTCTTCATAATCCGTTATCCCCCTCTAGCTTCCTTGCTAAATTAGAAAATTAATTTTTTACTGGGACAATTTATCTGAGATGACAGAGGATCTTTCCGGAGGCATAACCTCAAGAATTTTTCCCACCTTGCGGGTATTCATCTTTTTCAAAATTGCCACTATTTTATCATCTGGCATAATTTGCATTAGCTGTGCCACTTTCTTAGCATCCATACTATTATAGGTAGCCGCTAATAGTTTGACTGACTTATCTGTTTGTACTGATACTGGTTTAGGTTCCTCTTTAGCCTTCTCTTCTTCAATCTTGGCTTTCTTCTTTGTATTTGCTACCATTGTGGAATATTTTTCCTCAATTACCGTAGTTTTTTCCGTTTGACGCTTAATTACCGCATCTTTAGACTGTAATTGCAGGTTCAATTCATTGATCTTCTTAGCATAACTCTTTTGATTGTTAATTAAACTATCAACCTGCTTACGCATGACTGTCAGCATTGAATCCACCTCACGCGGGGTTCTGGAATTGTTTCTCTTAGAATACATACCTTCCAGCTTATTCTTTAAATTCTTCAGATTAGCATAATCGTTGAGTGGGTTGGGATTACTAACTGCTTCTGCAGGAACTTCTTCAGGCTGCTTTTCCGGCTCAGTATTCTTGGTTTGTAACGATTCCTGAGGTTCATCCTGATTTAAAGTATCATGTACTGTTTCCTTCTTATCAGTTGGCTTTACAGCTGTCTTTTCTGTCTTATTCTTTTGTGAAAGAAAGTAAAGTAATCCATTGGTCAAAGCCATGGAAACAACAAATATTATCACATATACCATTATATTTTTCATCAATGAGACTCCTTTTTGTGATGAGAATTTTGATAGGTAATTTCGTCCAGAAATATTTGTTGTTCCTTTTTCAATTCCTTCTTATACTCATCAAACTTTACTTCTTTCAGCCTTTCAAAAGTTTTCTTTTCCCGGGTTTTCTCAAGTAGTTTCTTTTGCAAATTTTCCAGCTGCTTGTGAAGTTGACTAATCTCATTTTTTTGCTTTAAATGTTTACTCTGTAAACTGTTAAAATAATTCAAGTTAAGCATTATCTCAGGTGAACAAACAGGTTTAAGCTTCAGTTCTTCCATTTTTTTATAGAATTCTTCTATTTGAATCTCCATTAACTTTAGTCTTTCTTCAGCCTGGTATATCTCATTTAGGGTTAGAGCTACTTCCTTCTGGATAAATTTTTCCTCAATTTTCTTCAACTCCATGACTTTTTCCAGAGGAAAATGAAATTTTTTCATTTCTACTCTCCTTATCCCTAATTTTACTACTATAGAATGCAACTGCTATGCCACTGCTTAACTCAGATTCTTCGAAAATAGAATTTATTATAAGTCTTTGTTTGTAAAAAATCGATTCTTGAATAATCTGCAAGTATCAGTTAATCTAACAAAATTTCTTTTTGATTTACCCGTCAATTTTGTCCATACTGCCCATATTGTCCACATAGTTCATTAAGTCTATAAAAGCTAATGCTGGTGAGTTTCCCTTTCCTCAATCTTATCCTATACCTACTCTCCCCTTACTACTTGCCTGCGGGTTTCAATATCTTCTTCTCTCCCATTAATAATTAATAATTAATAATTAATAATTGATAATTATTTTCACACCTTAAACTTCCTGACCATCTGAACAAGATTATCTACTTCCTCTTGAAACTCTAATGATAGGCCGCTTAAAACAGATGCCTCTTCAGCAGACATTTTAGTTTCATTGAGAATACTACTCAAATTCTCAGCTAAAGCATTGATCGCAACATTTATCTGGGAAGTATTATTCGCTATTTCATTAACACTGACAGTATTCTCTTCGCTATCCCGTGATATATCCATAGATAATTTTAAGTTTTCCTGGCTTATATTATTGATGTTGTTCACATTACCTACGATGTTGTCAATTGTTTTACAGACATTCTTATTTTGTTTGTTGACGTCGCCTATGTTACTTTCTATTTGAACAGCATAGTCAGACACTTTATTGATAGAAGCTGAAAGAGCACTGGTAGTTTGCGATTGCTCTTGGATATTCTTCGTTACCTGTGTAGTTATCTCATACATGCTGTCATTTACTTCCACAATTTTCTCGATCGACCGTACCGATGTATTTACTTTAGACCTGATTATATCTATTTCCTTACTGATTTTACCCGCTGCATCTGCTGTTTGCTTAGCCAACTCTTTTACTTCTGTGGCCACAACTGCAAATCCCTTTCCCGCGTCTCCTGCACTCGCTGCTTCAATCGTTGCATTCAGTGCCAGTAGGTTCGTCTGCGAAGCGATCTTTGTAATCATTGTAATTATATTACCTATCTGCTCTGCGGAACTCTGTAATTCGGATATTGTCATCTTCGTGTTATGTGCTTTTTCCTTTGCATCAAGAGATATATTATGAGTGTTTTGGGTATTCACAGCAATTCCGGATAAAGATGTACTCATTTCATTAACTGACTTTGCTGTATTCTTGATCTCAAAAGTCAATTTTTCTATGCCATCATACATTTTGTCCAGATTGCCTGCCACTTTATTCAAATCCTGCATTGCATCATTGGATGATTGTGCCGTCACTGAAACAATTGAAGTTGTATTATTGATCTGGGTTTTCATCATTTCCGTTTTTGTGGATAAGTGATTTATACTCGCAGAAGATTCCTCGATTGCCGCAGATATTGTCATCGAACTGGCACTAACTTCCTCAGTCGCAACCGATACTGTATCTAATTCTCGGGCAATGTTGAATGAATTATTGTTGATTACTGATGAAGATTTGGTCAAAATCGAGGATTTCTGGATAATGTTGTTGCTTACTAAAGATATTTTCTGCATAATTATCTGAATATTCTCTACAAAAATATTAAAATAATTAGCCATCTCTCCTATTTCATCATTTGTCTCAGTAACTATTCTCTTGGTTAGATCACCCTCTCCCTCTGCTATTTCCTTAAGCATCAGATTAACCTGCAATATGGGCTTTAATAATCTGTCCGCTAATTTCTTGGTAAAATATATAAACAACATCATCGCCAATATTGTAATCAGAATCAAAATCCAAGTCAAATTATACACCGGTGGATGCTTGTTGCAATTTGTTAAGTCACGAAATCCAAGTCTGCAGAATGTATGGTGAATTATTTGTAGCACTTGATTTAGTTGGTTTAACCCAAACTCGGCTTAAATATTTTGGACATTCAAGTACTGATTTAGTTAGATATACTCAATATATCAATGGTATGTGAGTAATATAAAGTAAAAATAAGTATTATATTATGTACATAATATAATA
>CAYQPF010000247.1:0-5145 GCA_964419225.1 uncultured Candidatus Cloacimonadota bacterium
CAAAATGTACGTGACCTGGTTGCTGCGAAGAAGAAATTGAATTCTCAAACGCCTTTCATTATCTGGCAATTCATTGTTTTTAAGCATAATGAACATGAATTGGAGATAATCAAGAGGTTATCCAAGGAGATCGGGGTTGACTCTTTAGAGCTAAAGACAGCTCAAATATACGATAAGGAAGATATAGATAAATTTCTTCCACAAAACCCCAAATATCGTAGATACAAATTAACAGGCACTGGTTTCCAACTCAAATACGGAGTAAAGAACCGTTGCCGTCGGATCTGGACGCAGCCGGTTGTTAATTGGGATGGACAAATAGCACCCTGTTGTTATGATAAAGACATTGAATATCCCATGGGTAATATTGAGCATCAATCGTTCAAGGAGATTTGGAGAAATACTGCTTTTAACAGGATGAGGCAGATCCTTCTTCTTAATAGGGGATCAATTCATATTTGTAATAATTGTGGAGAAGGTGTATCCTTGAATGTATCAACTAAGGAAATTTGAAGAAAGGAGTATTGAGTTTCCACTTCATTAGTGATACTCGAAGAGTTCCTTCAGTTCCTCAATTCGCATGGATTTAACTACATTTTGGCCATTCTCGATAAAGTTTTCAAACATTTCCCGCTTATTCTTTTGGAGATTGACGATCTTTTCTTCTACAGTACCCTTAGTAACTGTCTTATAGACGAGTACTTTTTTTGTTTGTCCGATTCTGTAGGCACGGTCGATGGCTTGATTTTCGACCATGGGGTTCCACCAGGGATCCACGATGATCACAGTATCGGCGGACGTAAGATTTAACCCGAACCCACCTGTTTTGAGACTGATGAGGAAAGCTTTCACGAGTCTGTTATTATTAAAATTATCAACAGCTTTCTTACGGTTTTTAGTTTGGCCGTCCATATATTCATAAACGATATGATTTTTGATAAGCATCATTTCCAGGAGTTTAAGCATTTCGACAAACTGACTGAAGATGAGGATTTTCTGTTCATTTTCGATGGCATCCAGGATAATTTCGGAAAGCAGTTCCATTTTACCAGAGATACGGTAGTCGTTTTTGATACTTTTTTCCACGAGGCAGGGATGGTTACAGATCTGCCGTAATTTCATTAAGGCAGAGAGGACATGAATATAGCTGATTTCCTGATCCGGGGTACGATTAAAATTCTCTTTCACAGAATCCAGTACCTGCAGGTATAATTTTTCTTGGAGGGGACTCAGCTGACATTGTACTACCTGTTCCTGTTTGTCGGGCAATTCCAGTAATACATCGCGTTTATGTCTTCTTAAGATGAAGGGAGAGATCAGTCTGATCAGTTTTTCCTGGGCATTGGGATCGGCTGAAGTGAAATAATCTTTACGGAATCTGTTCAAATTATTCAGGTAACCCGGCATAAGGAAATCAAAGATTGACCATAGTTCGAAAGGTGAATTTTCCATGGGAGTACCAGTTAAAGCAAGACGATGTGACCCGTTCAATTCTTTGATAGCTTTAGTTCTCAGAGCCGTGGAATTCTTTATGTGTTGTGCTTCATCTAAAATAATATATTCGAAATGATGTTGTTTCAACTCGCTGATATCATTCAGAATGAGAGTATAAGAGGTTATTACAAGATTTACATTGATGTTTTTAAGTTTATTTTCTCTTTCCTCGCGATCTCCTTCATAGACAATATAGGTGAGGTTACTGTTGAATTTTTCAATTTCATTCACCCAGTTAAAGATGAGAGTTTTGGGACAAATGATCAAAGATTTCACATCACCGGGTAAATCGCTCAGGATAGAAATCGCCTGAATTGTCTTTCCCAAGCCCATGTCATCTGCCAGAATTCCGTTGAAATGGTATTTTTGCAGCATTTTCAACCAATGAAATCCGCTCTTTTGGTAGCTTCTCATTACAGGTTTCAAGTATTCGGGCACATTGCTTACTTCCTCAAGTTTTCTGTCTAAAACTGATTTATAAACTTTTTGCAGATAGGAGTCGCTTTTGATCATTCCGTCCTGATTGAGAATTTGGTATAAGTAGGGAATATTGTGAATCTTCATCTTATAGATATCATCTTTTACTTTTTCACTTTTCTTAAGAACTCCATTAATCTCATCATACAAATTTTGATTGGTAATGAACAAGAGCCTGCCGTCTTTTAACTGCAGATACTTTTCTTTGGTCTTAAAAAACTTACGTAATTCTTCGTGAGACAGTTTTACATCTTTGTATTCGTAGATGACATCATAGGTAAACCAGTCAGATTCGCCAGCTTTGTAGGTATTAATGATTGGTTTCAGCTCTGCCTTATAGATAAATTCCTGTTTCAAGGAATCGGATAGTTCGAAAGACCAGTTTGAACTGCTCTTTTCAAAGACAATTCGTTTTAGTTCAGCAATATTTTGTTCACCGGAGAAAATCAGTTTGGATTCTTTTTCCAGCATTTCCTCAGATGCTTCCGGCAGGGAACGGACAAATTCATAGACTTCATACTTAACCTGAGGTGGAAGATAAAACCAGATCAATTTTTCATCGAGTTCATAGCGAATCAACTCAACCGGATAGCGAAGTAAGGACATGGGGATTTTCACTTGTTCGGTATATTTTAGAAAGCCGGAAAGGAAGATTTGGTCTTCCACTTTTTCCAGATAGAAACTAATCACTGGATAGTTGTCGTAGTAAACAGGCAAATCAATGCCTTCTTCGAAGTCGAGGAAGCAACCCAGTAAGTTTAGTTGCCTGGTTACAACAGAGGCAAAATACACGAGATCCTCACGCTTCAGTTCGTAGCCGGTGGTTAATGCACCTTTGATGACATTGCTGTCCAAGGGTAAGTGAAGGCAGAATACTTCGTTCTTTTTAAAAACATAAACGGATTTTTGTGAGTAAAAGGCTGAAATGATTTCTGTGTCTGCCAGTTTAAAAACGAAATTATATTCATCAACTTTGCGGATCATGAAATTAAGTTTGATCTGATCCTGTTTGAATAATAATTTATCTCCGGTTTCCTTGATATAAACTTTATGGGAAAGATGGCCTAAAACGATAAGAATCTGAATAAAATCGGCTTTATAGATCGTGAAATAGGTTCCTTTACGGCTGTAAGAGCATTTCAATTTCTGTAATTTGGCTAATAATTCCACCTCTACATCGGGCAGAATCTGCAGGTTTCTTTTGGCTGTTTCCAGATCGGCAGATGATTCATCAGAAAGATCCTTACTACCTAAAATAGCAGACATCAAGCGTACATCCATAGGTTCATATTTGGAAAAATAGATTCTAATTTTATCTTCTTTTTCGTTGAACAAATCTGAGACAAGAATCAAAGAATTTTGGATAATCCGCTGCCAATATTCATTGAAATTCATGATCTTCTTCTGATAGGCCTGGACTAAGTTCTCGGCTAAGAATTCAGTCCCGAGGTTCTTATAACTATAATCTATGATCGATAAAAAATGCACACAGGACTTACCAACCCCGCAGTGTGAACAGCTATGACTGACAATTTTCCGTGTATTAGCATCATATTTAATTGCTATTCTGTAGGGAAATTTCTTTTTTGCATCAGGTGTGGAAGTGAAAATTATGTTAAGTAAATTATTCTCGTCCAAAAACTTCTTAATTTCTAAATCATCAGCGGACAAAAACTGGATAGAATTCTTATAATACCAAGAATTGGAATGTTCGTGATACTCGTTGCCAAATAGATGAGCCATCAAAACCCCTATAAAAAAATATATATTAAGTTTTAAAATAAATGATTAGAGTCAAGTATAAAAAAATATAAATTCTTTTTCAGGCGTCAGGTATCAGTCGTCAGGCATCAGTCGTCAGGCGTCAGAGGGGAGGGGAATGGACAATATGGACTAAATGGACTTGATGGACTGTATGGACAGGAGAAGTTGAGAGTTGAAAGTTGAGAGTTGAGAGTTTTGCAAAGAAAGGAAGTCGGACAAGGCAGACTGGTCAGACGAGTCATGAGTAGGGTGAGGGGGAATTGATTCGGAACACTGCCGAACACGGACTTGCAAGGACGAACACGGACAGGGGAGGTGTCAGGTTTCAGGTGTCAGGTGTCAGTGATGATGAGAATTGACACTTGGAAAATAGGGGGAGTTGAGATTCATGAAAGATAGAGACCCAAGACCCTCATCCTAACCTTCTCCCTAGTAGGGAGAAGGAATTAATCGGTTGATATTTGTAAAAATATTTAAGTGTTTTTACTTATTTAGAAAAAGAGGAGCATTGGGTTTAGCAGTGCTCCTCAACAATAAATTTATTAGCCGGTCAGCATTTTTCGGAACTAATGCTGAAGGCTGGTATTTACTTCATCAATATAATTTTTTTGACAGCAGATATTCCTTTGAGGCAAACTTGGCCAAAATAGACACCAGATCCGACGGGTTTATTTTGGTTATCTTTACCATTCCATTCAACTTTATGGTCACCTTTGGGGAGATAAGCTGAAACAAGATTTCTGACTACCTGTCCTTTACAGTTAAAGATTTTCAATTCAGTCTGAGCTGCCAGAGGAAGGGTGAAGGCAATGGTAGTACTCGGATTGAACGGATTCGGATAATTTGTCAGATTCATTTTTTCCCGGGTGATGCTGATATTCTGGTTATGAGTGATATTGGTGTAATCGATATCAACAGCCATATAGGAAACATTACCGCCAATATTATCACCAACCCCATTTACAGATGATCCATAACTGAAATCATCATAAAACATCAGATGAATTCGGGCCATACCATTTCCCAGTTCCTCGATAACATCACAAGGATAGACATATTCGGGTATAGTTCCGTCCATTTCAGGCAAGAATCTGTTGATGGCGATAGGTTTGGACCAGGAGTTTCCATTATCAGAGGATACTGCGATAAAGATTTCAGGAGTATTTGCCCAATCCTGATAATCCATATTACTGAACTCATGGTATTGTCTTGCTTTGGTAGCATCCTGCCAAACTGCAGCCATTTTCCCGGTTGTAGGAGATTTGCTGACACGGAAATTGTTATCTTCAAAAGCATTCTCTGCATTCCAGTAGTAAATAGGATACATTGTACGTGCCCAACCTTCCTGATCCTGAATACCATCTTCATTCTCGTCCCAGGGTAAATAGGGTAAACCATCAGCAGGATGAG
>CAYQPF010000248.1:0-5143 GCA_964419225.1 uncultured Candidatus Cloacimonadota bacterium
TTCTCCTAATTCGTGTCATTCGTGAACTTCGTGGTTAACACTCTCGGAAAGCGTCACCTTCCCCCTTTAAAAGGTTTTAATTGACAACATAATTAAACATCTGGTTAAGTACACTATAAATAATTTCGAGAAATATAGGCAGGTTTATGATTCGGACAATACCTCAGTTTATTTTGGAGAAAGCAGAGCAAAATGCTGTCCATGGCAGTTTCTTAGCACTGGTAGCATATTTCGATATTACCGGTTTTACGCATTTGACCCAGTCTCTGATCAAATTCCAGAATGAAGGCTTAGAGAACCTGGGTTCGATGATTAATCAGGTTTTCTCCCCCTGCCTCGATATTATCGGTAATTATGACGGATTTATATCTACTTTTGCAGGAGACTCTTTTACCGCCGTTTTTCAACTTCCGGAAGGTTACACAAAAAACCATTTGGTGGATAAAGTTCTACCCGCATGTTTTGCTGTCAGAGATTTTTTTATAAATGAAGGTGTACAGGATACTTCCTTAGGCCGGTTTGAGTTTTTCTGCAAAACTGGCGTGTCTTTCGGAAGAGTTGAATGGGGTATTATCAATAACAGCGTTCATAACTCCTATTACTTCCTGGGTGAGTCGATCAAGAGTGCTGTTGCAAGCTCTGAAAAAGCAGCTGGTAATGAAATTATTATTGACCAGACCATCCGTAGTATGTTGGGTTCAGACTATAATACAAAGCAGAAAGAAACCCATTATTTCAGTTTGGAGACTAAAAAAGAAGTCGCCGATAAACCGGTTAGAAATCTTAGCCCAGACCCTAAATATTTGAATATTCAAAAACAGTTTACTGACGCAAACATCATTCTGGAGAATATCCACGGTGAGTTCAGAGATGTCCTGGCTTGCTTTATCTCGTTGGATGAGACCAGTCCCATCATCAAAGATACAGTATCTCCCTTAAAAATCATAAATTTATTTTCAGAGATCATTTCCCTTTGCCATCAGTATGGAGGGTATTTCAACAAGATTGATTTTGGAGATAAGGGGATAATAATTCTAATTATCTTTGGTGCACCTAAGACTACGGAGAAAATATTTCAAAGAGGTATGGAATTTGCCCTGCAATTGAAACGAAATCTTTTGAAACTGCCCAGTCAAAACGAAGCTCAAAGTCTGCGTTTTAAAATCGGTCTCTCTTATGGTACATCTTATACGGGTTTCATTGGAAGCAGGCACAGAGGAGAATACACTGCTTTGGGTATGATTCTGAACAAGGCTGCCAGATATGCCAAAATTGCAGAATGGAATGAGATCATTTTCGATGATACTATCGAAACAAGTATTAAAGAAAATTTTAAATATAAACATTATCAGTTTATGGAAATCAAGAGTACTAAATTTAAGCTTAAAACCTACGAATTACTCCGAAAATTGAAGAAAACCGAGAAAAAATATTTGCTGGACAGCTTTGTGGGGCGGAAAAATGAGATTGTCACCGTTTTTCAGCAAATCCTGCATAAAAATACTTTTGAACCTCAGCCTCTAATCTTACTAAATGGAGCAGCTGGAATCGGTAAAACCAGGTTCCTGACCCATCTAATGTCACTGAATCAGGATAAAGAACTGAACTGGATAGATATCTCCTTTGATGAATGCAATAATTCATTCTACTATGCAATCTTGGATTATTTCCGCAGACTCTTCAATTTTGATCCGGACACCCCTGTTCAAGAGATCAGCAATACGATTAACAACTATCTTTCTCAGATTTTAGATCAGATTGAAACTATTGTTTCTCAAAATACCACCCATTACGATGAACATGAATATACCTTTATACGGAATTTCCTTCCTTTGCTGAGTAATCCCCTGCAAAAGCTCCTCTACTCGTCAGAAAAATTGTATTCTGAGGATCCTGAACTCCAAAAACAGGAAAAAACTACCCTGCTCAACGGCTTGAGAGCTCTCATAACTGCCCTGACCTATCTCCAAAACACAATTCTTGTACTGGACGACTACCATTGGGCTGATTCTGCTTCTTTGACTTTTATCAAACACCTGTTAAAAAATACTCCCAAAAATCTCAACTTGATCTTTAGCTACCGCCCTGATATTTCTCTCTCTGAAGAAGAATTCCTCAAAAGTCATCCCTACCTCCAAATAAACTTGCAGTTCTTTGAGTTTGACCAAATCAATTCCTTCCTCCAGGAACGTTTTAACCTGAAGCATTCTCTGCCCGAACATACTGTCATGAAGATCTATGACATTACAGGAGGTAATCCCTTTTATCTGGAGCAAACCTACATTTTCCTGGAAGACAGTAATCTGATCAATAAACAGGGAGAATTGAAGATCAAAGATATTAAACTGTCCTACAATATCTCCAATATTATTGTATCCAGATTGGACAAACTGAGTAATAATCTGAAAAATGTTCTTAAAACTGCTTCTATCCTGGGTATGGAATTTTCTGTTAATATCCTTACTGAAATGTTAAGAACTTTGCATAATAACAAAGATCTTGATATCAGCGATGTGCTGCTCGAAGGTGAACGGGAACAGATCTGGAGAAAAATCGATAATCTGAATTATATCTTCAAACACTCCCTTCTCCGTGAAAGCATCTACAATATGCAATTTCTTGATCAAATCAAAAAACTGCATAACCTCGCTGCTGAAATATACGAAAATTTTTATCAATCAAATACTGGACAACATTGTATCTCCATTCTGAAACATTATGAGAAAGCTGGAAATAAAAACAAAACCTCTGAATACCTTCTTAAAGCTGCCAAATATTCCTTTGCCCTTTTCCAAATCCAGGAAGCTATAGATTTTTACAGTAAGTTCCTCATTCAAAATATAGATCCCGAACTCAACCTGAATACCCTCTTGAACAGGGCCGTATTATATAGCTTGATTTTCAAAAATGACCAAGCCCTGCAGGAAATCAATTATGTAATTGAATATGCCCAAAAAAGCCTGAACTACACAGTCCTCTTCAGATCATACATTCTCCTGGGTAAACTCTCAATTTTCCAGTTAAATTATGAAACTGCTTCTACTCACTTTACCCACGCTCTCGAATACTCCTTTCTCACCCAAAATGATCAAAATATCTGTATCTGCTATACCTATCTGGTCAATATGTGTATGTATAAAATGGACTTAAAAAACTGTAAGATCTATCTGGATAAGCAATGCCAACTTGCAGAAAAAATCAACTCACCTAAAGTACTCTCCTTAGCCTACGGTAATCTCGGTACTTATCAAACCTATAAGAGAGATTATGAATCTGCTTTGTCAAATCTAACCTTATGGCATGATATGTCTCTCGAAATGGGTGATCTGCTATCTGCAAACAAGGCTCTCCTCGCTATTGCTACTCTCGAATTACAACGCAGTAACTACTCCACTGCTAAAAATATGTTTCTTAAATGCCTCAATTTCGCCGAAAAAACCTCTAATCTACTAATTATTCAAAAAACTTTCTATTCCCTGGGAAGATTACACTACATTGTTGGTGAAATCAATCTGGCTGAAAATTTCTTAATAAACGGACTGAATTACGCTAAGAGTGTTAACGATCTGCTGGGTATCAGCAATGTTGCCTTCGAATTGGGCAAATTATACAATGACTCCGGAAAAAAAGACCTGGCTTTGGAATATTTCTACCTCTCAGAAAAAATTCTGCTTGAACATAAACTCTATTCCCGGCTTTTCAAAGTCTATACCAGTATTCTGGTCCTCTTCAAAGCTATGGATAATAAAGAAAAATATCAGGAATATCTCCAAAAAATGGAACAACTGATCAAAGCCAATGACATTGCTTTAAATCCTAATGTTTCTTATAATCTGGCTCGTGCTTATTTTCATAATGATGATTTTGCTAAAGCTCTCCAGATTCTTCAGGAGATTGAAAGCTCCTACCTAATTCCCGGGAAAAATCCCGTAACTTATCTGAATCTGAAAGGACTGGTTTATCTTAATCTGAAAAATCTCTCTGCAGCTCATACCTGTTTTACAGATGCCTTGTATTTTCTGCACAAAAATCCAAATAACAAAGAATTGTCCATGCTTTACGGTAACATAGGAGAATACTGGCTCGAGATGCAAAATTATGTAAATGCCCTGAAATACTATGCTGAAGCGGAAAAACTGAAAAAAAGTCTGAATATCCAAAATGGCCTTTGCGACATCTATGATGGCCTCACCCAGACATATCTCCTTCTGCAGAATAAAGAAGAAGCCCTCCGTTACTGTGATCTTCTGGAACATACTATCGAAGCCACCCAGGATAAAGAATACAGTAAAAACCTGGCTGATTACCGGGAAAAACTCTCCAGGAACGCCGGCTTTAGCCGGTAATTCCGTATGCTTTAGCTTACGGTAAAACTAACTCTTTATCCGCTCCCCCCCCCCCTTATTGTACAGCCAGACTTTAGACTGGCTTCTCCCTGTCCGTGCTAGTCGGTGAAAGTCCGTGTAAGTCAGTGTTCCAACAAACATCATCAGTGATTCAGCGATAATCACACTGCCCACTACCTTACCCCTGTCCAACTTTACATCAAAATAATCACAAAAATCACTCTATGCTCTTTTTAAAGATCTTCTCCCATTCACTCAATCCTTAATCTTAAAATCCTCAATCCTTCCCAAAAACCGTCCCCCGAACTTCCGCCCGGGGGACTCTCTTCCTCTCCACTGCAGCCTGCCTACTGCACACTGCCCACTTTCTCCATCTGTGCTCATCTGCTCAATCCGCATCATCCGCGTTCTATTAAGCGTCTCTCACTGCCGTCTGCCGACTGCACACTGTCGCCTAAGCAATTGGCTTGTCCAAATCAGCATATGGCTCTACACTGATCAGTAAGCTCGCCTCGATTGCTTCTGCGACTGTTTGAACCGGAATGTTCTGACTTACTATCTGTGCGATTGTCAGAGTTGTTAAATCGATGGCTGGAGTATTCTTCTTTGCCTGAAACATTACATGTACAAAGCATGTGAATGAATGCCAGGGGAACTGATCATTCGGGATATGCTGTGCTGTAAAGCGTTGGGCATATAATCCGAAATCTGTCTTGTAACCGTCTGCAGCATCTTTCCAAACATTGGCCAAATTTCTCATGATACTGCCGATTAATGTGTTCTGGGCTGTTAATTTT
>CAYQPF010000249.1:0-5017 GCA_964419225.1 uncultured Candidatus Cloacimonadota bacterium
ATACTATGGATCAGCAGAAGAGGTTTATTGATCTGGTTGGCATATAAAAAGGGTGATAATTTTAAATAAACATCCTTATTCTGCCAGAGTGTACGCTTTTCATTTTGAAAACCAAAGGGTGTCAGTGTTCTATTATAAGCACCATTTCTGGCAATACCGCCTGCAAATAAGTTGGAATGAGCCAGCAGATTAACAACCATAAACGCCCCGTAACTGTGTCCCTGCACCACGATCTTGCTTGTATCGGCTATCCCTTCCTGATCCAAATTATCTATCAGTGCTTTCGCATTTGCAACAGCCTGCTCCATCCAGGTATCATTGACAGTCAGCGGATCACCTACTATCGGAAAAGAAGCATCAGTAACCACCGCATAACCTTTCAAACAGAAATATAAAGATGTCGAACCCCAAGGATGTGAATATCTGTTTGCTGCATAAGAAGATTGCGATGCAGTTTCTGTATCAGTAAACTCCTCCGGATATGCTGATACTATCACCGGAAGCCGGGTCTTTCCATCCCAGTCAGCAGGCAAAAAGACTACGCCTGACAACTTTACTCCATCACTCCTCTGATATTTAAGGATTCTTTTAGTAAGCCCGGTCAACTCCGGCACTTCATTCTTAAAATACGTTAAAGGTGTTGATTTCCCTGTTCGCAAATCATAGAAAAAAGAATTGGGAGGTGACTGCTTATTCTCTCTGGTGATCATAATGTATTTCAAATCAGTGCTTATTTCTTTGATTCTGACATAATCCGCTTCATCAAACTCTACAATTCTTTTTTTCGTAAAATCTGCCAGATTAAGTTCATCGATAAAAGGTTTGCGTGAGGATTTGGTCAGACCGCTTTCTGTGAGGTAAATTTTGTTGTTTCTGAGGACAATTTTCTCAAAGCCATTATCCATCGTTTCCGTTACAGGATTTCCCACCAGTCCATAGATATCATCCGAGTTTCTGTTCCAAAGATTACGAATTTCTTTGGTTTTAAGATCATAGATCGAAGCTATTGTCTTCTTGATCTTCCTGACATTCTCTTTAACAAAGACTCTGTTCAAATCTATGAAGCTGAATGTCCCTACTCTTTTTTTGGTTTTAAAAAGGACAGTCCCATCTCCTGTGAAGGGTGTTGGCAATTCCATAACTGCATCAGAATACTCAGGTTCATTATCAGGATTACCATCATCCAGAGTCAAAGCATATATAAGAGAATGAGTTTTCAAAGGATGCCAAGAATACCATCTTCTGCCAGGCATTGTCCAACCGGTTTTAATATTCTCATAGCTCTCCACAGTTGAAAGGTATGTGCTCTGATTTTTTTCCAGATCAAAAACCTTCCAGTTTGCTTTTGAACTGTAGTAATAAATCTTATGCGAATAGGGTTTGACAGGTTCTCTGTAAAGGAGATATTTCCCGTCTGGGGAAAATGACATACTAAGATATATTCCTGGAGGAAGCAGTTCTCTTTTTTCCCCGGTCACAACATCAATCAGGACAGGTTGAACAGTTGCATAATATTCAAATTTTGCTTCATCTTCAGATGTTTTGATTAGGTTCGGGAAGGTTCTGTTAGTTGTTTCCAGACCTTTAGTTTCACTGATCACAGGTCCCCTTGGCTTATCCGGATCAGATTTGGGCAATTTTGCAGTATTGCTTTGCAGAGTCACCAGAACATGTCTGTTATCCGGAGCCCACATAACTCCATCTTCCAATACCTGGGTGATATCTTTATCTAAAAGGATTTTTACTTTACCTGTTTCACCTTCAATATGCCACAAAACAATATTGTCTTTTTTATACTGAAATACGAGAAAATTCTTTTCATCAAAAGAAGGCACTTCGGTGCCCATGATACCGTCCTCCGGCAGAGCAAGTGTTCTGAGGCTGTCATCTGTCAGTTTACCTACATGGAATTTTGTACAGAAAGTTGTGCGGACACTCGCTTTGCTCTTTTCATAAACCTCAATCCCGCCAATCCGAACCACAGGTTCGTTCATCAGATCCATGGGCATATAGACACTGCGGTCAACGATGAACTTCAGCCCTGATTTTAAATAGAAGGATACCTGGGGTAAATATGGTTTATTAAAGATTGTCTCTATCTGAGGTGAAGGTTTTTGATAATTAAGCACAGGACTACTCTCAGCTCTAAGACTTAGAATTGCCATTAAAAGAATAAGATACAGTAAAGAAATATTTTTCATATAATTCCTCATTAAAGAGTGATATCCACTCTAAGACTTAAGAATCAATAATATTTATTAGGCAAGTTAAGGCAACAGGAATAATATTGGAAGGTATTCGGTGAAGAGTTTATAACAATAAATACCACAAGGAGAACTCAAAAAAGTAGTAAAAATTATTAGAAACTTAAACAAAACCATAGAGCGGAAATAGAAATAACCGATTACTAATACATAATGTAGAATTAAGACAACTAATTCAAATGGTATGAGGTTAAACGGCTGGAATGAGTGATCTGATTATTCTCTGTTGAAATAGAACCTACACAGCCAACCCCAGGCTTGTAGAACATATCTATTACATTTTCAGATTCAGTATCAGCTGTAACAGACTTGTATTGATAGCAATCAGAAAAAATACCTGCAGGAGTAGTGAATGTAGAGCTAGTACTAACACATTGAATATTGTATGTTCCCATAATGAATTCTCCAAAAAAAGAATAGTTCACAATTTGCGTTTGCCAAGTCGATAAGATTTCTGCAGGATATTTTAAGTACAAGTTATTAACAAGTAGAGAGTCTGCTCCTGTCTTAACCCCACGGTAATACAAACTGCCATTTTTTGTACTCCAATAAGACAAAATTGTGATATAATTGGAAGTACCTTTTTCCATATAAAGATCTTCTCCCTGATAATTTTGTTTCTCAGTTATGGAGTATTTAACAGTCATTGTATCATTGGAAGTAAAAGATGAATCAAGATAAGTCCAAGTATTACCTACAGCTAAAGGTTTAATGCTCAGGGAAACAGAGTTTGAAGGAGAATCATCATCACTTTCGAAAATACAGGATGTTAAAATAAAAAGCAAGCTAATACTTACTAGTAAAAATAGACTCTTGTGATTATTCATAAAACCTCCAATTAATTAATTAAATAATATAATTGTATAACAAATCAGAGCAAACCTGTAAAGGTCCTTCTAAACTCCACTACCCTCATTATGCTAAGATTCAATTCTCGTAAATTGCCAATAAGTCTTTAATTAACAAATCATTGGATACTCAACATGATACTATCTACTAAAGGTATTATTTTCTGTGCAATTAAATTCTGAACAATACCCAACAGTCTCTCATCTTCATTAAATCCTGCCATAAACTGTAAGCCTTGCGGAAGCTTATTCTCAGCTTTGGTATAAGGAATAGATAACGAAGGTAATCCGACAAATGACCACGGCAGGCTCATCAAAGGACTGCCTGTTGCTCCGATTCCATGCGGAGCCGTCCCCAGAGTGGAAGGTGTTAACCATAAGTCGATTCCTTCTGTATGCATCATTTCAGTCAATAGTACTCGGTAGCGGAAATGTTCAGCCTCTGCTTTATGATATTCAGCTTCCAGAATAGCAGCACCTTCGAGATACAATTCTCGGGAATGAGGCGAGTATGAATCCTGATACTGTTGATATAATTCATGATGATTTTGGGCAAACTCATAGGCGATCATGACTCTGTGTGTCTTGTTTATAATACTAATATCTCCAAAAGGATCAAGATTTTTTACTTCAACTCCCTTTTCCTGTAGTTCTTCTACAAACTTCTGGAAAAGTGTTCTGCATTCTAAATCAGCCTGTTCCAAATAAGTACCTGTCGCCACACCAATCCTAATAACATCCTGTTTTACTGTGTAATCAGACCAGTCTGTGAATAGCAGTTTGCTCAAATAAATCTGATCTTCCAGAGTTTGGGTAAGAAATCCCACTGTATCGGCTGACTGTGAAAAGGGAAAAATCCCGTCCATTTTAATTCTGTCGTGACTGGGTTTAAACCCGAAGATTCCGCAAAAAGAAGCAGGTCTGATCACAGAGGCGATAGTCTGAGTACCCAATGCTACAGGGCAATAACCTGAGGCCACTGCAGCTGCAGAGCCGCTGGAAGAACCGCCTGGTGTGTGTTCCGGGTTTTGTGGATTTCTTGTTGCTCCTGGCTGGAAATAAGCGAATTCTGTGGAAACAGTTTTACCCAGGATTAGAGCACCCAGTTCTTTGAGTCTGCTTACCAGGGAAGCTTCTTTTCCGGCAAATGCTATTGCCGGAATCTTTGACCCTGCCTGAGTGGGATAACCATCCACATTATAAAGATCTTTCACCCCAATGAGAATGCCGTAAAGAGGAGGTTTTTCTGCAGGGAACTTTGCTTTGAGAGCTTCTGCTTCTGCATATAATCTGGCTTTTCTGTTTGATTCAGGCAGAAAAGCATTTATCACCTGCTCATTCTCCTGCATTAAGGTCAATGACTCTTCAATCATTGCTTCCAGTGTGATTTCATCCCGGAGCAATTTGGTCCTGATTGTATCTATATTGGTTTTATTGAGCAACATCTTAGATAGCTCCCTCATTATGCAATTGATCGATCTCTTCTGCTGTGAGTCCCAGCCATTTACCGTAGATCTCCAGATTATGTTCACCAATTTCAGGGACTTTCCCCCGCATCGGTTCTTCTTCTATGGTGGACATTTTAATGGGATTCCCGGCAATTTTCACTCTGCCGGCAACACTGTCTTCCACTTCCACAATCATATTTCTGGATAGGACTTGCTGATTCTGCATGACTTTTTCCACATTATTTATTGGAGCACAAGGTAGTTTTGCCTTTTCGAGAATTGTCAGCCACTCATCAGCAGTCTTGCGGATAAACACTTCAGCCAGAATCACATTGAGTGCTTCCAGATTTTCAGTGCGTAATTTATTTGTTGAGAATATTTGATTTTTCCCCAGTTCTGGTAATTCAATTGTGTTGCAGAAAGTTTGCCAGAGATTGTCATTACCGATAGAAATCAC
>CAYQPF010000250.1:0-3627 GCA_964419225.1 uncultured Candidatus Cloacimonadota bacterium
CGCCAACCATTGTCAGAGTATACTGCATAAACCCGGGGTTGCTCGGCAGCCCCTAGTTATATGCTCATTACCTCTTATTAATTCGATGACTCTGCCCTCAGATATCCCGACATTTATCCCGACATTCTCGTGAGGATGGGACTCACTGTCGGACTTTTTTATAACGATAATTCAAATTTTTCAATATGGTTGTAAAATCGGTTCTCGTTGAACAAAATTCCGGAGCGTAGTCTTTACTATATTCATATGTCTTTCTATATTCATCCCGGATTTTCTTTAGCCCGCTTCCTCTTCGTTCCATAAAAGACAATCTGTGAAATAAATCCGCTATGACAGGATTACGGCGTTTTGATGGAATTTTGTCGATATCTCGCTCTTGCTTCGAAGACGATGAATACTTTATTCGGAATCCGTTCTAACTACACAGATATAAACTTTCGTATCCTTACCAATAAGTGTTGTTATTTTGTATCCTCGAAACTCAGTTTTTCCTTTAAATTGTTCAGAACTCAATCCAGATACGATGCTTTTTTCAATAGTAAAAAAATATTTATTCTTTTCTTGTGTAAATGATATATTCTTTATTTCTTTGTCAGAGTATAATGTTTCACCATTAGTATTTAGAAATATCTCTTGTATAGTCATTTCGTCTGGAGAATTTTTTTCAAAATCCAAAGTAACTTTCTCACCAATTTCTATATGTTTTATTTCTATAACAGTATTTTTTTCAAATACAGGTTTAAAAATATCCTTATTATCGTTTGGAAGTTCTTGTACTTTAATTGCATCGATTTTTGTCTGATTCATTGTTATCGCTAATTCTTGTTGTTTACTAGATCCTGCACATCCACCGATGCTAATACTAACCGTTATACAAAAAAGTAAAGATATTATTCTTTTGACCATTTAGTCCAACACCATCCTTTCTAGTGAAGTAATCTAGAAGCAATATTTAAATCATCTAAGTCTAATATGTAACCTTTAAAATGCATTTGATATGTGGATACCCACATAGTGCAATATAATTATTCTCCTTTCATTTAAATTGTTTTTAAATCATTCATAACGGCTATCTTTTTGGAACTCAACTGTCTACAATTAATAGACTATCATGATAGTACATTATTATACTATCACGATAGTCCGTGGCTGTCAATCATACAGATAAGACTCCAATGCTTAATTCGGAAATAGTGCAAGATGAAAATATCGCTGAAATCGCTGCATTATTTTGCAATAAAAAAAGCCCGGAGAATCTTGATTTAAAAGGATGTCTGGACAATTTCTGTGTCAGACGTTTGAAATAGATGCCAGACTATTAATTTTTAAATGTGCTATTTTAATAATATATATTTAGTGTTTTTACCTGTGTTGGATATTTTCAATGCGCCGGACTTTGTGAGCTGTTTAAGCAATCGACCGGCGGCTGTCTGACCAATATGCAAAGACAATTCAACGTCCTTGCGATTGATTTCAGTCTGTTTGTTAAAAAGATCTAAAATAGTTTGTTCTGATGCGGAATATTTTTTTTGTGCCGCATAAAAATTCAAGTTTGGTAAAATGATTTTAAATGCATTATCCGTTGTTTCAATAGTTGGTTTTACATTTTCACCTTCATATGATTTCATGATTTTTGGCATGCCTGTACCATAAGCTTCAATCAATGATAAACGGTAGAATATATTTGCCAGACTCTCATTTCTTGTTATAGAAATACCCAGCATAATATCGTCAAAGGTGATTCCTTTCACTAGACCACCAATCGAAACAAATTCAATATGATTGTCAAAAATACTGATCAGTGTACTGCCACTAAACGAATAATCTCGGTGTACCAGCGCATTCAATAATGCTTCACGAATGGCTTCAACAGGATAATCCCGCGCATCTGTACGATATAAACCTGAAATTTCAGCATGAGTTTTATTATATCTGTCAATAAAGTCATAAGCATCGTTCATCTGCTTTAATATGGAGCCTTTCAGCTCTTGGCGATCCTTGAAAACGGACTTATCTGTTCCCTCAAAAACGGCAAGTTTGATGCTGTGAACACATTGATCGGAAAGTAGCAGCCCAAGATTTGTAAAAATACCATCGATAGTCATCATTCTTAATGTTTTATAATTACCTTCATCAAATGGAATTTTGCGATTTGTAAATTCTTTGGCTGCTTCAACAAAGGTTAGTTCTTGAATAAGGGAACGGACTTCTTCGTATTTTTCTCCATCGGATTCTTTAATCATTCTTATAATTGCTGCTTCCGTTGCTGGAACAGTGGAAGCACCATGACGTACAAAAACGCCTTCCGGTCTTATGCCTTTCACTGATAAGTAGTATGGGCAGGCCGTGCCTTTTTGTACAGTTACCTTGACAACATTCTGCCCTCCAATTTTTTCCAATTCATAATTTACAAAAAGCGTAATATCGGGTTTGATTGTATCACGAATAGAATTTGATACTTTTAGCATTGTTCCATCAATGTCATCCACCCCGGGGATGGAGCCGTCATCGTTGATTCCAATATATAAATTTCCACCTTTCGTGTTAGCAAAAGCAATGATGCTTTTCTTTATCTCATCAACATATTCTCGCTTGAATTCAGTGGTTGCATTCTCAATAAACTCCATATTTTGCTCCATTTCTTTGTTCTTGTCATAATACTAACACATTCTAACCTTTCTTGTCAAGGAGACGTGTTAGTATTGATGCCGAGAAATAGTTAAAATAATTAATATTTGAATATGAAGAAAGGCAGAAAACACTGTAGTTTACTGACTTTCTTGGTGGAGCCACGTCTCCACCACCTCATGGAAAACAAAAAGAACGCCGGGTAAGGGCGTTCTTTTTGTTTTCGTTTACAATTGTGTGTCAGGCGTTCGAAATAAATGCCAAATTAACATTCGTTTATTTATTAATCTATTCCTCAAAGAGTTAAAACATAATTAAAAAAATTAGTTATTACCATATACAGTAAAAACTTGACACAAAGTGGATCTTTTAGTAAAATAAGGTAGTAACACAAAGGAGGATGGATGATATGATTAGTAGGGAACGGTATATAAAACAATTAATTGCATATAAGGATAATAAAATCATCAAGGTTATAACTGGGCTAAGACGGTCAGGGAAATCCACCTTATTGGAACTCTATAAAAATTATTTAATTGATCATGAGGTTGATCCCAATGCCATTCAACATATTAATTTTGAACTATACGAATATTATGATATTAAAAATGATCATGATTTATATCAATTGATTAAGGCCAATATTGTTGATGGCAAGAAAAACTATGTTTTATTGGATGAGATTCAAGAGGTTGAGAATTGGGAAAAAGCGATAAACGGTCTCTCCGTGGAATTGGATCTTGATATCTATATTACCGGTTCAAATGATTATCTTCTTTCCTCAGAACTATCGACTTATCTTTCAGGGCGATATGTTGAAATCAAGATGCTTCCATTATCATTCAGCGAGTACTACATATATTATAAAGATTCAGGGATATCTAAAGATGAATTATTTAGTCAGTATATGAAATATGGCGGATTACCTCAATTAACGACCTTACCTATTGATAGTGCAATCATCAAATCTTAATTTTTGGTTTGGCATCTACTGCCTCT
>CAYQPF010000250.1:3637-5007 GCA_964419225.1 uncultured Candidatus Cloacimonadota bacterium
GATAGTGCAATCATCAATGGATTGTTGGACGGTATATACAATACAGTCATTTTGAAAGATATTGTTGATCGCAACAAGATAAAAGATATTGATTTATTAAAACGTATATTCCGGTTTCTATGTTCCAATATCGGAAGTGTTGTCTCCGCAAACAGTATAAGCAGATACATTTCAAAAGCATCAAAACTGGATAAAGACATCCGGCCTGCAACTATTTTAAATTATTTATCGATGCTAGAGAATTCGTTTATCATATACAGAAGTGACAGATATGATATTAAAGGAAAAGAAATATTGAAGTCGCTTGAAAAGTATTATGTTGTAGATTTAGGAATCAGAAACAATATCTTAGGTTACACCAATACAGACTATGGACACATGCTTGAAAATATAGTTTATTTTGAATTGTTAAGAAGAGGTAATAGTGTATTCATAGGAAAATATGAAAATCTAGAAGTGGATTTTGTTGCTATAAACCAAGACGGCAATAAATATTATCAAGTGGCAGAATCCATTTTGGGTGAATCGACAAGGGAGAGAGAGTTTAAATCTCTGGAATTGGTTAAAGATAATTATGAAAAGACAATACTGACGATGGATAAAGTATATCCTTCAAATAAAGATGGCATTAAGATCTTAAATGTAATTGATTTCTTGCTGGAAGAATAAAAGGTTGGAACAAATATCTTAAAATTATGCAAGAAGAAATTGCTGATATTTTACTGGCAGAGACGTGGCTCCACCACCTCATGGAAAACAAAAAGAACACCGGGGAAGGGAGTTCTAAAATATTACACTTTCTTTGTATGTGGAGATCTCCACCACATTTACCGGAACAAAAAAGACACTAGGCAGTTACTCTTAGCGGTTCTCCAAAAAATCTGGTTGGAGCAACTCCATCAACTGACTGGAACAAGAGAAGAACACGAAGCGAGTGTTCTTTCTTGTTCAATTTACTGTTTAATGGAGTCCGTCTCCACCACTTTACGGAAAATAAAAACGAGCACCAAGCAGGTACTCGTTTTTATTTTTGTTTACATTTGTGGTGGAGACGAAGAGGATCGAACTCTCGACCTCTGCGTTGCGAACGCAGCGCTCTCCCAGCTGAGCTACGCCCCCAAGGACAACAGTGATATTATAGCATAAAAAATTTTTATTACTAGATTAATATCGAAATTTTAAAGAATTTTGGACAAAAAATTCAAAAATTTTCAATTGCCAAAGTAAAATCTGCCACTATGTACCTTGACATGTATTTTAGTTGAAGATAAAAATGGAACATGAAATGAAAGAACCGTCCCTATGTTTCATCCTTAAATTCCCAATGTTCCACCTCGGAATCAAGCTTGCTTGATCTTAATTCGCAAAAA
>CAYQPF010000251.1:0-4993 GCA_964419225.1 uncultured Candidatus Cloacimonadota bacterium
AAAATTAACAGCCCAGAACACATTAATCGGCAGTATCATGAGAAATTTGGCCAATATTTGGAAAGATGCTGCAGACGGCTACAAGACAGATTTCGGATTGTATGCCCAACGCTATACAGCCCAGCATATCCCGAATGATCAATTCCCCTGGCATTCGTTCACCTGCTTTGTGCATATGATGTTCCAGGCGAAGAAGAATACCCCAGCCATCGATTTAACAACTCTGACAATCGCACAGATAGTTAGTCAGAACATTCCGGTGCAAACAGTTGCAGAGGCAATAGAGGCGAATTTACTGATTAGCGTAGAGCCATATGCAGATTTGGACAAGCCAATCGTTTAGGCATCAGGCGTCAGTCGTCAGGCTGCAGTGGGGACGCTTAATAGAACGCTGATGGATACAGTAGGCAGGGGGCAGTGGAGAGGAATAGAGTCCCTCGGGCGGAAGTTCGGGGGACGGTCTTTTTTAGTTGAGAGTTGAAAGTTGAGAGTTGAAAGTTGGGGGGAATGCTGAAGGTCTTTAAAAAGAGCATAGAGTGGTATTTTGCTTTTTTGAAGTAAAGTCGAATGAGTCGGACAGTTTCGGTCAGTCAAATCAAGAATATCTGGTAATTTCTGTAACATTTTACATTTAATGGAGTTTTTTATATACAAGAACCAATAATTGTATAGAATTAGGTTCTTTCTTTGTTTTTATTTTTACAGCATGAAGAAGCATATCCAAAAAATCAAAGGAGGAACAAATGCTCTATTATCTCTCTCAAAGTGCACAGCAAAACCTTAACCAGAGACTCTACTCCTTCGTGAACAGAGATACCGGTGAGAGGTTTCAAATTAAAGGATACAAAGGTTGTGAATACCTGTTTCAACTTGTGAGCAATGTCGGAAAAGCAGTTACAGTACTGGAATTATTCTTCGGAGAAAAAGGGGTATTAACCCAGAATAATACCAGGATCAAAACGCTACTGGATTCAGTTTATCAGGATTACTATTACCTTTCAGTCATCTCTCCTATCTTCGACAGTAAAACGATCAGGGAAGTAAAACAGGAGTTATGCCGGATCATTGACCGGCAGGCAGAAGCAGAAGCTAATAATGATCATAAAAGAGCAGATGACCTGCAGGAGAGAAAGGAATTCCTGATAGATTGTTTAACCCGAATATTGCAGTAGATCTTTATAACCTGACTGAAGCTAATGTACTTGAATGACTTACAATCTCACTCACCATATATTTATTATATAACCTCTTTCAATTGCAAGCCATCAAGCAACATGATCTTCGACTCAGTTTGCAAACCTCTACTGCAAAATCCGGGTTTAAGGAAAGGTTTTGCCGAAAACAAGGCGAATCAGATACCGGACACTGCTTTGCAGAAAGTGCGGGAAACGGTGTTAAGAGATATCAACCGGGTCCTGCAAAAGATCGAAAAGGTTGATCCTATCGTAGGAAGACATTTACGCTGCAGTATCCAAAAAGGCTGGACACTAATCTATTTCCCGACAGATGAGAATAAGGTTGTAGGCGTTATGTAAATAGAATTGATGGACTAAATAGACTTTATGGACGAAAGGGACACTGGAAAAAGGTGTCATGGGCTAGGTGTCTGGTGTCAGTGGGGGAAACAACCCATCCCAGACCCTTTCCTTTGATAAAGGAAGGGAGTGAATGATATGAGAAAGGACAAAGGGAATAAGGAGTAAAAGTGGAAGTTTCGAAACTCGCAGGATTTATACTATTTGGGAATTCTCAGTCAGTGGAGAGAAGAGAGGGAGATGTATTGTCAAAACCGGTTAATGTGTTAAACAAATGTGGTTGCTGTAAGCTAAAGCATACAGAATTACCGGCTAAAGCCAGCGTTCCAATTAATAATTGATAATTAATAATTAAAAAACCTAGCAGTCCTAAATATAGTTTGACAATTTTTAAAATAATATTATCTTGTCATTAGTTAGCAGTGAAGGAGTGAGAGTGCTAATTTATGAAAAAGAATGAATTGAGAGAGCTTGAGGTGCTGAAGCATCTCGTCGAAGAATATGTCGCCACAGGCGAAGAAGTTTCCTCACGGGTATTGTGTGAGAAGTACTTACAAAATGTAAGTTCGGCTACCGTGAGGATAGATTTATTTAAGTTGGAGAACCGGAATCTGATTTATCAGCCTCATACGTCAGCGGGGAGATGTCCGACAATTGCCGGAATCAGGCAGTACTTGGACTTGATTTCAGAAGAATTGGAATCACAGGAATATGCAAGAACTGATTTTCTGAGAGAAATGCTGGTGAGTAATTACAAGGACACACCCTTGTCTTTACATTATGTGATGCAGTTTTTGGCGAAAGAAACAGATCAGTTAAGTTTTGTAGCAGAGCCGGAAATATCATATGGGTACTTACAGAAGTTTGATGTGTTTAAGATTGGAGACAATAAGCTATTGTTTGTAGTCAGTCTGGATTCGGGATTGGACAAGACAGTGATATTAAAGACAGATTTTGATATCAGTGATCATCAGTTGAAGGCATTGGTGCGTTATTTGAATGATGAGTTGGTGGGCATGCGGATTTTTGATATCCAGCATAAATATCTGGAGCAATTGACGGAGAAATTTAGTGATGCCAATAAGTTGGTTTCCTTATTTTTAGAGGAATTTCACAATGCTCTGTTGGAGATTAATAATTATTTCATTCATTTTGACGGGAACATTAAGTTTTTGGAGCAACCTGAGTTTGATTCGAAATCAACAATTCTCACGTTCCTGGATTTAATGCAGAAGCATGATATGATTACTAATTTAATGCAGAAAAATGTCACGGACAAGAGCTACTCATATATTTTAGGAGAGGATTTTGGGAATCCGTTATGGGCCAACTATTGTCTGGTTTATTCAAAATATGAGATTTTTGATGTTCCCGGCTATTTGGGAATCCTGGCACCTTTACGAATGGATTATCGCAAGAATATTCCGATTATCAGGGACATTGCCAGGACAATAACCAACACTACGAAAAAAGGGATGATGGTGAAAGCAAAATGAAATTTAAAAAACAATCTCTTCAGGAAGAAATTATGAATAAGGATTTGGAAAAAGAAATTACAGAAGAAATTAAAGAAACACCGGAAACAGCTGAAGTGGAGCCAGAAACTCAGCAAGAGAGTATGGAACAAATGATAATCAGACTGGAAAAAGAAAAAGATGAATTCAAAGACAAGTATATTCGTTCTGTCGCCGAATTCGATAATTATCGTAAGCAGAATATGAAAGACAGGGCAGACTGGATCAAGAATGCTACTGAGAAATTAGTTCTGGAATTGATTGATGTTTATGATGATTTTGAGAGATCACTTAATATTGATATTGGTGAAAACTTTAATCAGGATGCTTACCTGCTGGGAGTAAAGCAAATATTTTTAAAGTTTGAAAATTTATTAAAGAAAGAGGGAGTAAGCAAAGTAGAAGCACAGGGTGCGGAATTTGATCCTGTATATCATGAAGCATTAGCTTATATTCCATCGGAATTGGATGAGAACAAAATAGCTGCAATTATTCAGAACGGATATACGATGAACAACAAGTTGATTCGTCCGGTGAAAGTTGCAGTATCAAAAGGAAAAGAAACAAAAGAATAATAAATGGAGGAATTATGGGAAAGATCATAGGAATCGATTTGGGAACAACCAACTCATGTGTTAGTGTAATGGAAGGCGGGAAACCGATCGTCATTCCAAATGCAGAAGGATCAAGAACAACTCCTTCTGTTGTAGGATTTACAAAAGATGGACAAAGACTAGTAGGTCAATTGGCTAAAAGACAGTCAATAACAAATCCGCGTAATACAATTCATTCCATAAAGAGATTTATGGGACGTCAGATCAATGAAGTTCACCAGGAAGTTCAGGGCATACCTTATCAGGTGAAAGCTGGTCCTTATGGTGTAGCTACAGTTCATATTGATGTGGAAAACAAAGATTTCACTCCGCAGGAAATTTCAGCACAAGTATTGATCAAGATGAAGGAAACTGCAGAGGCATATTTAGGCACCTCTGTAACTGAAGCTGTGATCACTGTACCTGCTTATTTTAACGACGCACAGAGACAAGCTACAAAAGATGCAGGCAAGATTGCCGGTCTTGATGTTAAGAGAATTATTAATGAACCTACAGCAGCAGCTTTAGCTTATGGCTTAGACAGTAAAAAAGAAGAAAAAGTTGCCGTATATGACCTTGGTGGCGGAACCTTCGATATCAGTATTCTGGATGTCGGCAAAGGTGTTGTAGAAGTGTTGTCAACCAATGGTGACACTCATCTGGGCGGAGATGATTTTGATAAGAGAATCATCGACTGGCTTGCTGCTGAATTCAAAAAATCAGAAGGTATTGATTTATCAAACGATCCTATGGCTATGCAGAGATTAAAAGAAGCTGCAGAAAAAGCTAAGTGTGAATTATCAGAAATGCAGTCCACAAATATCAATCTGCCTTTCATTACTGCAGATGCTAACGGGCCTAAGCATATGAACATAGATTTTACCAGAGCTGAGTTTAACAGACTGACCAACGATCTGGTGGAAAGATCAATCGAACCTTGCCGTAAAGCGTTACAGGATGCCAAACTCAGTACCGACCAGATCCATGAAGTACTCCTGGTGGGTGGTAGCACGCGTATTCCTGCAGTTCAGGATGCAGTGGAAAAATTCTTCAACAAGAAACCGAACCGCAGTTTAAATCCGGATGAAGTTGTAGCTATCGGTGCCGGAATCCAGGGTGGTATCTTAGGTGGTGACGAGCATTTGAACGATATTCTGTTACTCGACGTATCCCCGCTTTCTCTTGGTATTGAAACCCTGGGCAGTGTTATGACTACCCTGATCGAAAGAAATACAACAATTCCCAGCAAGAAGAGTCAAATCTTCTCAACAGCTGCAGATAATCAAACAGCGGTATCCATTCACGTTTTGCAGGGTGAAAGACCCATGGCTTCCGATAACAGAACCTTGGG
>CAYQPF010000252.1:0-4930 GCA_964419225.1 uncultured Candidatus Cloacimonadota bacterium
TGAACGGTTAGCCAGGGTTAGCCTAAGGAAGCAGCTTGAACCTTACCCGGAAATAGAAATTGTGGGAGAGGCAGATTCATGCAAAAATGCTGTAGAATTGATAAACCTATACAAACCCCGTCTGGTTTTTCTTGATATACAGCTAAGTGGTGAGACAGGTTTCGATTTATTGGAAATAATCGACAATTCGATAAAAGTAATATTTGTAACAGCATTTGATGAATTTGCCATTAGAGCCTTTGAGGTAAACGCCATAGACTACCTGTTAAAGCCTTTAAACCCTGATAGGTTGAAAGTCTCTATAGAGAGACTGTTAAATAGAGATGATGTTCAGAAGAGCACATCAAGGAGTTACGAATACTCCGACAGCATATATGTCCGGATCAGTAACTACGCTTCAAGGTTCATAAAAATCAACTCCATAACTCTTATTGAACCAGTAGGCAATTATTCCAAAATATTTACCACCGACGGCAGACACTGTTTAGTGTTAAAAACCCTTAAACAATGGCAGGAAGAGCTGCCGGGAAATTTCTTTGTAAGAATACACCGGTCATGCATTATAAACATCGAGCATGTAGACCGGATTGAAATTGATTCCAAGACACAGCACAGGGTTTTCTTGAAGAACATGCCAAAACCGCTTGAAGTTAGCCGCAGGTATGCCAGAAAACTGAAAACCACTCATCACATTATTTGACCACTAGTCATATTTTTAATTGACTTGATTTGTCGCCCCGTTTTCTTTGTGCAACAATTTTATAAAAGTATTCATAAAACATACCTGTATTATGGGTAAGATTAAACATTTCCTGATACTTCTTTTGATCTGCATTAAACCGTCAATCTCTTTTTCTCAGGATAAATCTCATATAGTTACGATATATAGCGGGATTTCTAATTACATTGAAAGGGATGATGCTATGTCTCCATTTAAATATAAGGGCATCTCTATCCCAATTAATCTAAGTTATAGATACACAGGTGCCAAATGTCGTCAGAACTTTTATGCCGATTTTGACAGACTGAAACTGTTTTCTTCTATACCTGATTATGAGGAAGCCGGTTTAAACCATTATGTTAAAAACACTAATATTCAAATGGGATATTCTTATTTACACAGAGTATTCAGACTAGTCAAATCTCAAACTGAACTATATTTAGGTGGAGAGATCAATTCTCTGATAAACCTCAGGCAACATGCATATATTCATAATAATGAATTCTTAATGCTGGATCAGTTTAACAGTTTGGGAATTAAGGCACAATTAGAGAAAAAATTCAAAAACAACAGCCGGTTTGCCTCTCTCAGTATAAATATTCCAATTCTATCATACGCATTAATGGGAAATACATATAATGCTTATGTAGGGCAGAAAATTGACCCACTAATGAATTATAGTGGAAATATGTTATTTTACTTAGTCAAAAAGGGAGATATTATTTCACTCAATAAGTTATTCTATTTTAAAACCGATTTTTCATTTATTCAGTTTGTCAGCAGCCATATAGGCTTTGACTTAAAATATAGTCTCCGCTTTTATAAATTCTGCCAATATCAAAACTTAAACTATTCCAGGAACCTTCAGGGTCAATTTTTAATTGGGATAATCTGCAAACTATAAAGAATATGAAAATCAAAGTCTTTATTTTAATTATCAGCATAATTTCATTTTCCGGTTGTGAAAAGATGTTTTTTGAAGAGGATATACCAAATACCCCTCTAAATAATTTTGAAATGTTCTGGAGTGATTTTGATAAATTTTATCCCTCATTCGAGATAAAGCATATTGATTGGGACTCTGTGTACAGGATTAACAGACCGAAAATTACAGATCAGACATCAGATATTGAGTTGTATAGCGTTATGTCAAGTATGATAAGACCGCTTAAGGATGGACATGTAACACTGGTAAGTAATTTAGGGCGATGTAATTCTGATACAATTCCTGCTGATTATTACAGCAAAATGAGGATATCTCCTCAAAACTACCTGACTGCATTTGTGGTAAACAATTCAAATATCTCCAGCTGGTCGGTAAAGAATTACAATATTGGCTATATAAGCATTAATACCTTTGATGTCAAAGGTGAAACGTTTGTCTATGCCGACAACAGCTTTTTAATAATAGATGATATAATAAAGCAATTTAAGGACAAAGACGGGATAATTATAGATTTGAGGTGGAACGGAGGGGGACTTCCCACAAATGTAGAAACAGTCGCAGATAGATTTACTGATACAAAACGACTCTATATAAGACTTCGTTCAAAAAACGGACCCGGGAAGAGTGATTTTTCTGAATGGATAGATTGTTATATTGAGCCAAAAGGTCCTGCGCAATATTTAAAGCCTGTTGTAGTCCTAACAAGCAAGTGCACCGGAAGTGCCGCAGAATGGTTTGCTCTGGCAATGAAAACATTACCTAATACTACAATTGTAGGAGATACAACAGCCGGGTGTTTCAGCCCTAAAATAGAACGAGAGTTGCCCAATGGCTGGTCATTTACTTTGTCATCAAAAATTGCTGTTTCTGCCAGCATGGTGCAGTATGAGGGTTTTGGCATTCCGCCTGATTATAAAATACTTAATACAATAAGTGATTTAACAGACAAACGAGACGCTATGCTAGAAAAAGGGATTGAAATAATAGAAATGAAAAAGAAATAAAACTAATAAATAAAGATAAAATGAAAATTAACGTAAAAAGTGTTTTTACAAGTGGATTGATTTCCGGATTGGTAATCAGTCTTAGTGCAATTAGCATGGTTCCTGTGGTAGGGAATGAAATGGATGTGGTTCTTGCAAGCCGGGGGCTTCCTCCATTAAGCAATATGGCAATGTTATTCTTCTGCTCAATATCATTTATATTCGGCATTTCACTTATATGGCTGTATGCCCTTGTAAAAGAACATTCAGGACCCGGGATTAAAACAGCAATAAAAGTATCCATAATATTCTGGTTCGTGACCTATTTTTTAAGCAATGTCTCCTTACTGGCTTATGGATTTATGCCGGTTAAACTAACGGTGATTGGAACTGTCTGGGGTTTAGGAGAATTGTTATTGGCCGGTATTGTCGGGTCAAAATTATATAAGGATGTCAAACGTAAATAAATTACAAAATGATATGATAAAATTTGGGGAAACCGTAGAGGGATATAATATTCCGGTTCTAAATGAGCGAGAAATACGAGCAGCAGCAGGAATTTTGTTTTTGGCTACCTTCATTTCACTAATGTTCATTCTCTTTAAAGAAAACTTTGTGCCTATTAAGTATGTAGTAACCTTTTTCCTTGCAGATTTCCTGATACGTGTTTTTATAAACCCCAGATTTTCACCTACTCTCATTTTTGCGCGTCTGATTGTCAGTAATCAAACACCAGAATATGTAGGGGCTGCACCAAAAAAGTTTGCATGGATAATAGGAGTGGCATTATCGGCCATAATGTTTTACTTTTTTATTATCGTAAATGCCTATAGTCCAATTACAGGTATTATCTGCCTCATTTGCCTGGTATTCCTGTTCTTTGAATCGGCTTTCGGAATTTGTCTCGGGTGCCTGTTTTATCCACTCTTTTTTAAGAAGAGAATACGTTACTGCCCTGGTGAAGTTTGTGAAGTAAAACAAAAGCAGAATATACAAAAAACATCTAAAAGTCAGATTCTTGCTTTGCTTGTATTTATAGCATTTATTATTTTTACAATATATTTCATGAATGACAGCTTTAGCGAAACTCCTTTTAATCTGTTAGAAAAAAAATGAAGGCAATTATTTGTAGTAAATACGGCCCACCAGAGGTACTTCAGATTAAGGAAGTAGCAAAGCCAACTCCAAAGGATAATGAGGTACTTATTAAAATTTATGCAACGGCCGTTACCGATAGTGACATTTTCATCAGAAGCTCTAAGGTAACTACCCTACTATGGATCCCTTTTCGCCTGATGATGGGTCTGTTTAAACCCAAAAAGCCCATAATAGGAGAGGTACTTTCCGGAGTTATTGAATCCACAGGGAAAGATACAAAAAGATTTAAAGCAGGAGACCAGGTTTACGGACTTACCGGATTTGGACTTGGAGCATATGCAGAGTACAAATGCATGAGAGAGACAGATTCTATCTATGGAACTCTTGCTGTAAAACCAGACAACATAACATTTGAAGAGGCTACAGTAGCAGCTTACGGGGGCCTTTTGGCGTTTCAGTTTATGGAAAAAGGGAATATCCTGCCAAAGCAAAATGTACTTATTTATGGAGCATCAGGAACAGCAGGGACAATTGCAATCCAATATGCCAAATATCTTGGGGCAAGAGTTACGGCTGTGTGCAGTACAACCAATCTTGAGATGGTTAAATCTCTTGGAGCAGATACAGTAATTGATTACACTAAGGAAGAGAAATTGGCCCCGGAGGTAAAATATGACTTTATACTTGATGCCGTTGGTAAAAGAAAAACCTCAAAGTTGAAAGACGCTTGTAAAAAAGCTCTCGTACCGGGAGGGAAATATGTATCGATAGATGATAGTAACCTTTTATTAGACTCAAAACGTCTTGAATTAATAAAAGAATTGACAGAAGCCGGACACATAAAACCTGTTATGGACAGATGTTACCAAATTGAAGAGATTGTTGAGGCACACAGGTATGTCGATAAAGGACATAAAAAAGGAGGAGTGGCAGTTACAGTAAACCACTAATCACATTATTTTACCGTTGGTCATATTTTTCATTGATTTTGGATGCCGTAATATTTCCTTTGAGGCCGTTAAATTAAACAAGAAAAAAGTTATGACATCTCAAACAAAATCCGGAAGGAGTATCTTAGCAGTATTATTACTGACAGCTGTTTTTTCAAGTTGCAGCACACTTAATCACAGTATGAGAGAACCCGATATCAGGGTGAATCTTAACAAAGGTGATTTTACATTA
>CAYQPF010000253.1:0-4848 GCA_964419225.1 uncultured Candidatus Cloacimonadota bacterium
AGGTTTCTGACTAACTGCCCTTTGGTATTATAGATATTAATACTAACATCTCCGGCCTGCTTCAACTGAAAACTGATATATGTAACTGGGTTGAAGGGGTTGGGTGTGTTTTGCATTAATTTAGTCTCAAACACTTCCGCCGGATCATTGATCCCGACTTGAGCTCTGACAAACCAATTTCTATTAACCTGATTAGTACCGTCACTCACAACAGCTCTGACATTATGATCCCCTGACTGGGCAATGTTGGCAGTATAATTAAATGTATTGCTTGCTATTAGAGCATCATCCAAATACCAGTTACAGGAGATGGGATTGTCTATATCGCTGGCGGTTATGGAGAATGGTGCATTTTGATTGACAATAACAAAAACTGTATCCGATACAGGTGTGTAATTCAGAATTAAAGGCGGATCGTTAACATATTCGCAAACAACCGGTAAATCAAAAGTATAGATAGTTCTGCTGTTATTGTTAAGTTTCTTAGATGAGTTTGAACGTACACTTGAAGCCGGCAGATTCGTAATCCCATCATTCAAACTGAAATGTATAGTCTCGGAACCGCTCCATTCAGGAACATCAGTAGAGAAAGTCAGCACAAGAGAGTCTGCCAAAACCTGGATATGCTGATTTCCTGTCCAATTCAGGGAATAATTACTGTAGGGAGTATCTGCATCGATGAAATAATCCCGGAAATCTACGACAATCTGAGTATCTTCGAGGAAAGTGATATTCACCGGCATTGTCAATACAGGAGCATCCTCAACAGGAGTAACTGTTATTGTTACATTAGTGGAGACAGTCTGATTAATGTTATCAGTAGCCGTGAAGGTAAGAGTTTCTGTTCCGTACCAGTTTTGTTCCGGAGTAATTGTAACTATCCCGTTCTGGATGACAGTCCCGATATGAGCATTCCAACTACAGGAATAGACCAGTGGGAAATTATCCGGGTCAGAGAAGTGATTATTCAGATTAATGGAGTTATTGGTATTATCTTCAGCCATTGTAATATTAGCAATAGGCATAACAAGTATTGGAGGTTGATTTGTCAGTAACAATTCCAGGACATTAGAGGCAGGACTCAGTCCTTCTGCATACTTTGCAGCTACGTAGAATCTGAAAGCAGCCTGAAAACTGATCGTATCACAATAGGACAATGCAGTAGTACTGTCGATCAACTCATAAACATCCGAATTCTTTTGCTTGAAAATATAGTATTTCTGGAGAACCAGACGCTCATTCTGATTAGATACTTTCTTTCTGGTATTTGATCTCTGTTGAGAAGCTGTTGGAGCAGTCCAGTTCATCGTAACAACACTGTCCACAAGGGTATAAGTAAGATTTTGAGCAGGATTTAAATACTCCAAAGTGAAATTCGTATTAGGCAGATTCTGGCCATAAGTGATATTTAAATTGCTTAGTGTGGTTGTAGAATAATACTCCAACTGAGATTTCAAAGAGAAGTTGGCAGCCGGAGTCATGTATAATTTATATTGTCCGTCAGCTGATGGAGCTGTCGTTAATATCCCTGTTTTTATCCGAACATCTGTCATGATCCCGGGATTACCTGTGAAAGTAACCATTCCTGATACTGTCGGGAAATTCCCTACTCTGGCAGATAATTGGATATCATCAAGATACCAGTTATTCATATTCGCAGTATTCCCTTCAAAAAACCAGGCAAAACGCATATTTGCCTGATCAACATAAGTACTATTGATAGGAATGCTTATAGTTTCCCCGGCAATATCTCCTGTGGGTTGGACAGACCATAATGTTGTCCACGCACCGTTACCATTCTTTACAGCAAGACCCAAGGTATATCCACCTGATTGATTGTAGGTTTCCAGAGCATGTCTGAAGCTTAAAGTCACATCAGTGACTCCCTGAATATTGAAAGCAGCACTGACCAGTCTCGAAAGACCATTGAAAGCCGGAGCCCAGTTTAACTTCATTTCGGGTGAATCTCCCCCTGCAATTGCGGAAGCGGAACTTGACCAATTGCTGGAATTTGCGTCCACAATCCATCTGGCCGGTATGCCGTTCTTAAACTTCTCATTCATAATTAACGGAGGTACCCCGATTTTGAAACTCAGAGGTAAGATTTCCGGATCTACACTGGGTGAAGTTAAATTGAGACTCAGATTGATTTCTGTTCCCTGAGAGGGATTACCGATAATATTTACTTGGATTGATTGTTGTAAAATAGTATGTGGTTGAATTGTCCCAAATACCAGATTAGGATTAGAAATTGTTATGTATGGCGAGGTTGAAGTCAAAACTCCACTAACACCTTCAGCTTGTGAGTTTGATGGATTGAGCACAGAAATAGCCAGATTAAGCGTTTCTCCATTCTCAGGAACACCGTCAAGATTGCCATTTAAATCGCTTACTATAAAGGAATAGAGATCTAAGGCAGATTTTTTGATTACTAAACTCACGGGAATATTCAGGTTTTCATTTGCTGAAGTAACCTGCAGATTCAAGGTTGCCTGATAATTATCCGGACAATTTGGAGAAATATTGAAAGCAAAATATGTTTGATTGTATTCACTTTGTCCTACGGCTATCATATTGTAACCAGAATTGCCGTTAACCATTGTAATATTCGGATCATTGGAAGTTAGAACAGTACTAATATCTGTGGCATAATCTCTTCCGGTATTCTTCAGAGCAATCCCTAAATTTATGGATTCACCTACATTAGCTATATTGTTTCCATCTTCATCGTGTATGACAAGATTGTCCAAAACCAGATGAGAGTTCGGATTCAGAGGGGAACCGGTAAAAAGTAAAGCAGTATTATTAGTGATCGGCCTTGCAGCAATGGGATAAGCGTTATTGTAGGTATATTGTAATCCAATTGATGCATTCTGATTCTGAATACCTACTGTTGAATAACTACCATGCTGTGACCCTGACTGATTATCAGAATTATTGAAGGTTTTATATCGTATCTTGAATTGCCCGTCGCCTTTATTTGTCGGCTTGTAGAAAGGATCATACAATACTATCTGGAAGGTCTCTTCGTCCCCATTGTAAGCATTTTGTGCCTTATACCACTCAATCACAAAACAATGCGTATTCATATTAAACCAGGTATAAACCCTTCCCCAGCCATTTGCTCCTGGAGAGTTTTCCAAGATCAGATCATCCCAGAATGCTGCTATCACTGGTGCAGGCCCCATGGAACTTGGTAGCGGATAATTTCTGTAGGTACTCAATTCGGATGCACCAAAAGTAATCCAGCCATTTGAACAAATTGTCACCTGACTGTAAGCAACACCATAAAATCTGAAATAGAAGGGTAGATCCACTGTCATGGAAGCATCGTAGTTCTCACCGGTATCTACAAGATTAATATTAGTTCCCATGGAAGTACTCAATTCCATCCACTCATACTCGGGGTGATCAGGATATTCCGAATCCTGGTCATCATAACAAACATAACCATATGCATCAGGTCCTACCGGATCATTTACTGTCTGTTGTCCGATTGTCAAATTAAAGGTTTCTGTTTCGGCATATCCTTCCGGATTATAGAAAAAAATCTCCATGGGAATGATCTGCCCGGCAATGAGATAACTGGATGAGGTGACCGCAAAATTATTGGGAGCACTTGTGGCATAAGTTCCGGAAGGAATATTGCCGAAAAATGCTATTGAATCTGTAACAACTACTTCCAGTGAAGAGGAACGCAGGACGGCACTTAAATTATTTATCATTTGCGTACCGCTGTTTCGGAGATTAATATCAAATCCTGCTGTTTCTGAAGGATCTAATACACTGTTTTGATTATCAATCACTATAGAATTCATAATATCCAGATCAGTGCCTTTGATTGGAACCAGGAAACTGGTTGTCCAACTGTAGTGCGAATCACTGATTAATAGATCGATCTTTGCCCGATGCTGATCAGGACAGGCATTGGCAACTGTCACCAGTACACCTTCAGTATTCGGTACTACCTGTCCGGGAGCAATTGTCCCGTAATAGACAGTATTCACAAGTATATTCAAATACTCATCAGTCGTGGACGCTGTAAGATGAACATTATTGTAAGAACTGGCAGTATAATTTTTCAAACTGATCAACAGCTTTGCCGTCTCTCCCTGGTTTAGTTCTCCATTACCATTACCATTAGTCATGCCGGTATTCTGATCAAATATACTTAAACTCTCATAAGCAATACTGCCTGTGGAGTTGATATTGAAGGTACTAACTAAAGCTATATACCCAGGCTTGGTGATCACAATATCTGCGAGCCCGGAAATTCCCTGGGTAAAATAAAGTGTAATTTGACCCTGATTATTGGTATAACCAGTTGCGTAAAGATTCTGATTGGCTGAAGATATCGTTACACAGGCATCCTTCAAAGGCTGATTTCCGCTGGTCTTAACTACAAAACTTATCGAATTTGCTCCCAAATCCAGTTCTGCCGGATAGGTTGCTGTGATTGGTTTGGGCACTCCCAAAAGAATATCCATCGAAGGATCTCCCATCAAATTGAACCATTGATTGAAAGTATTCTCCATTTCTTCATTCATGTCATGATAACTCTTGTTTAAACAAAGCTTGGAATAAAGCATTGCTTCGCCCATCGTTCTGATATTATGCCTGAAGATCCCGTCAAAGACCGAGACTGCCAAACAATTATTGAATGCTGTATGTGTATGGGAAGTTGACATGCCCATCGCTGTAAAACTGCCTTTCGGACTCGCAGGTGATCCTGTTGTCACTAATGCCTCTATCCGACTGACTCCATTCGCAAATGCCCCTGTATCACAGGTTAAGATCACGGCATGATTCAGTTTGTTAACATTATTCAAACTGTTGGCATCATTTACA
>CAYQPF010000254.1:0-4783 GCA_964419225.1 uncultured Candidatus Cloacimonadota bacterium
GTAATAAGGACGACCATCACCATCAATGACTTGAATAATTGAGACATTTTATGGGGAAGTGGAGACGAAAGTAATTGTCTTGACCTTTGCCGGAGGGGTGATTGGTGATATCGGAATGGGTGCGAGTGATGTTCCTTTATTACAAGTAGGAGAGAAGTCGATACTAATGATCAGAGATACGGCAAATCAGTATTTTTCACCACTTGTAGGTAGTTTTCAAGGCAGATATATTGAGGAATTTAACGCTTCAAAGAGTGAAAAAATTATTAAAGATAGTAATGGCAGACCATATCTTGATCAAAATGGTAATGAGATCAAATTTGCATTCTTCAGAGAGAAACTAATCAGAGATATTCCTTACTATAAGACTTTACCTGAAAAAAACAGAACAATCAAGCCCGAGAGTGTTCCTTTTTTGATTACGGATAAAAGTGAAATGCCATTTGTGGAAGGTAAACAGAGAGTACCTGCCTCCGTATCAGACCCACTCGAAAACATGAGTTTTCCCGGTGTACCAAGAGCACCAGAAGGAAGTCCTGTTCTTTATCAGCCTGCCCAATCTACATTAGCAACAAACCCTGAGTCTGTTCCTGAAAACAGGTATGTTGTGCCTTATCGCTGGGCAAGCCTTCCCACGAATTTTGAACCTGTATCACCAACTCATTCCTGGGCACAGCACGACCAGTTTATGATGTCTTACTGGAATAAATATATGCGTACATTTACTGTATCTGCACCTTCCAACACCTGGACATATCCGAATTTTATAAATGAAATGTGCGGATTTGTTTCTGATGGTACTCTGAACAGTGTCTGGTTTAGACATTGGGGTACAGATCTGGCTATTTGTTTTTACTGGTATTATTGGCCATCAGGGTACTTAGCCGAGGCAGATATCTGTATGAATCCGGCATATTCCTGGACTTTAGATAATGCAGCAGCTTATTTGGATGAAAATTTGTGGTCAGTAGATCAAACCTTACTGCATGAGTTGGGACATGCTTGGGGAGCAGATCACGAATTCAACACATTATCAACCATGAATTATTATGAAAAGAAATACAGAGCATATACCTTTTTGTTTTCCGATGACACAAATGGGATTAGAAATGAGTACAGTAACGATCTTACGAGGAAATCAATCGGAATATGCGGTTACAAGGATAACGGATACCAAACTTTTGCTGATGCAACTCTCGCATCTTCATTAGTTACAGCTGGTGGTTTTCTTCAAATAAGAAATTTTACTATTGAAAACCCGGGGACTGTGAATGCAGATGCTGTAATAGATTTTTTCCTGACACCAAATAAAGTAAATTGGTCTGGATCAGTATATCTTGGCACTTACAATATGGGTAATTTTGGAGCAGGTACAAGAAATTATATTGGAAACTACAGTTTAAGTGTACCATCATCAACTCCCCTGGGAAATTATTATCTGGCTATGTCTGTGGTTACGCCAGGAGATGAGGTTAATTATGATGATGTGTCATGGATAGACAGACCTCTTTCAATTGTAGGGTTAATTCCAAATGGGGTATGGACAGGAGCTTACAGCAGTTACTGGGATAATTTTCTAAATTGGCAGGATCATCAGGTACCTTCTTCTGAATCAGATATTTTAATTCCAGCAGGCTGTGCCTATTATCCTACTGTGAATCATTTAACAGATTGTCACAATCTAACTATAGAGAACGGAGCAACATGCAATCTTGAAAATGACATATTTTTGAATTGTCTCGGTGACTTTACATGTGCCGGAAATATGATAATCGATAACCATGCTGACTTCAGGGTGTTTGGTAATACAACCTGGCAGAACGGATCTTTATTATCCTTCGCCGATAGTACTTCGATTTGGATCTATGGAAATTGGACAGTAAATCAAATGGCTAATGTCCAGTTAAACTATGGAACAATCAATTTCCAAGGTTCCAATAACAGCAATATCATTGTTCATGGAACAACCAACTGTTTCAATAATGTCAGTATAAATAAGTCAAATGGAGCGGCAGTAATTTTCTCAAATGCCTCAACTGAAAATTTACGTGTTAGCGGGTATATTGTTGTGCAGAATGGGAGTTATTTCTATCTAAACAGTGATCGTTTTATCAACTTGTACGGTGATTTGGACTGTTACCCGAATTCCTTTATCATAGGCAATCAGGGAAAAATCGTTATGTCCGGCAGTAATCAGGAGATAAATATTCAGAATCCGGCAAGCTACTTATGTGGGCTAACAATAGCAGGATCAAATCAGGTTTTACTTCTTTCAAATCTGACACTTAATGGAGATATTTACTTTTCGACGCAGTCATTGAATCCCAATTACTTTACGTTAACAGTTAAAGGCAACTGGACGAATTACTACGGACCTAATGCCTTTGTTGAAGGGGCAGGTACTGTTGTTTTTGCCGGAGACAGAAATCAATATGTAACCAATGAAACTTTCTTTAATCTGACTATCAATAAGACGAACAGTCAGGTTATCATACCTGAAGGAGTGACGATAACTTGTTCTCAGTATAACTGGATAAGTGGAGAACTGAATGTGTCTGGTATATTTACGGCTTACGATCTCATAAACCCGGGAGTTGCGGGATCTTACTTCTTGTACAATGGGTCAATAAATTTATATCAGGATGCGATGCAGCCGATAGATATATTAGGTAATTTGTACATATATAATGGGATGTTTAATATATCAGGAGGTAATGGAATTGCCTGGTTGCCGTATAATCAGCCGTCATCAATTACCATGGCCGGAGGAACTCTTGATTTTAAGAACCAGGGAGTAAATGTTAATACTTCTGCTACTTTGAGTACAAATATCAATGGAGGAACAATCAAAGTAAATGGTTCATTATTTCTGAATAACAGTAGTTTTGTCCAGTATGGTGGAACAACAGAGCTATATGGTGAAAGAGAATGTCATGTACAGATGGTAAGCGGAGCTGGAATAAAAAATTTACTTGTGAATAAGACCAGTACGGAACCTGTGACCATAGAAACTGACTTGGCAGTAATGGGTGATTTTACTATCCAGAGCGGAAGTGTTGTAGCTCCAACCGGAACCTTTTATATAGCAGGAAATTGGAATAACACTATTGGAGTAGGTGCCTTCATAGAGAATGGTGGTACAGTACAGTTTCAGGGTGAGAATCAACAGTATTGTTCCAATGAAATTTTTGCCAATTTATCTATTGCCAAATCAGGCGGAGCATTCAGACCTTGGAATAGTACTGTTGTCTGTGATACTTACAGGTGGTTTGCAGGAGCAGTTGATGTTTATCAGGGGAACTTTACTGCTAACGACTTGGGGCAGGACGGGATTTATGGAAATTTCTGGGCTAATACTGGTGGAACAATCAATCTGTATCAGGATGCTCTGGATTACATAGATTTAAATGGTTCTTTTGTTATATTCGGAGGAACTGTTAATGTCTATGGAGGTGCATCAGCATCATCTTTTGGATATTCTTTGCCCGCATCTTTAAGCATGTCTTCAGGTGAGTTAAATTTCATTAATAATGGAATAAGCATAAATAATACAAACTTTACCAGTACTATTACCGGTGGAACAATTAGTGTCGGGGGTGGTTTTGGAGACTTCACAGGGACATTTAGACCGGAAGGTTTAACTTTGGAAATGAATAGCGGAAACGATGCCGGATTATCTTTAGCTACAGGAAGCTGGCTTAATACATTGATCATCAATAAAAGCGAGACTACATCAGCTCCTTTCAACCTGCCTCTGAAGAGAAATGGAAATCAACATCTGCGGATGAATAATGTTACAGCATATAACAATATAAGATTAACAGGAGATCTGCTTTTATCCTGCGGCTCATTAACAGCTCCGGAAAATCTGATTATTGAAGGAGATCTTATACTTAGCAGTGGAACATCTTTTAACCACAATAATGGAACTGTAGTTATGTCGGGTAGTGATGATACATCCTATTTGAGTTCGGTTTCTTTGTTCAACTTATCAATTAACAAGTCCGGATTGAATAAGACAATCGTTTTGAACGGGACAAAGCAGGTAAATGTGAATAATAATCTGATTTGTTATAATGGTTCATTGCATGTATTAGAGCAGTCCTCTTTGACAATTGAGGGGAATGTTAATTTACAGGCAGGTGGCGGTCTCATGCTTGATGGTCCGGAGGCTGTCATAAACTATGGAGGAAATCTGATTGATAATAATACATACTTCAATACCAGTTTGGGGTTGAATATGCTTTTGGGAACTGTGAACATTAATGGCGATAGCGATCAGCACTTTGAAACTAATCAAACATCAATTCATTTTTATAATGTAAATATCAATAAATCTGCAGGAAGCTTTATCCCCGCTGATTATGTTACTGTGAATGGAAATTTTCACTTAAATGGTAATGTTGGAATGGAATTTGAAAGTCATGGTTATACTTTTTATGGAAATTTCTTTGTTTCTGATGTGAGTAATTGGTATGATCATACATGTGAGATAATCTTTAGCGGGAATAATGAACAGAGTATAGAAATTCAGGCACCTTTAACAAATGTCTGGTTTAAGAATATGATGGTTAATAAAGCAGGGACTAATCCCTTGTTTCTTCTTTCAGACATTCGTATGTTAAATTCGCCATTATTGTGGGTTTGTGCCGGAACCTTTAATCTGAATGGATATGATGTTGAAACCAATGGAGATGTCTTAGTTGAATCCAATGCCATAATGAATATTCCTGCCGGATCAGCACTAAAAGTTGACGGTACTGTTGATATTAATACCGGTGGG
>CAYQPF010000255.1:0-4744 GCA_964419225.1 uncultured Candidatus Cloacimonadota bacterium
AAAATCACAGAAACTTCTTCCCCACACTTTTACCTACAAAAAAAGCTAATGTACAGGGTTTAACAAAAATCAATGCATACCGCAAATTTGATGTTATTAATCCTGCCAAGAGTTCTTCATTTACTTTTGAACTAAATGGCATGACAACAACGACTGTTGCACCAACTGACTCAACTACTGAGGCTGCTATTGCTCTTAAGGATTTTATTCCTACATTTGTGACTGCCAATCCTGCCAATTATACTTATCTTTTCCATGGTATAGACACAGCTAAATATGATCCTATCTCTTATACTTGGGAAGAAATTCAAAGAGGATATTGGTTAATGACCAGCAAAAAAACAATGTTCAAAGATGCTAATGGTGCTATTATTACTTCAGGAACCTATAAATTCAAAAAACTCTTATCTATTGAGCTTGTCCCAAAACCTTAATGAAACTTTTTGCCAAATTTAATGCCCAAGATTTGGTATTTATTGCTGTCTTATCGGGACTAAGCATAGTAATAAAGCCAATAGTTTCGCCAATTGTGCACATGATATCTACTCCATTAATGCTACCCGGCGGATCTCTCGCCGGGGGCATTTATATGTTATGGTTAAGTCTGGCTATGGCCATCATCAAAAAACCGGGTGCCTGTTTACTCATTGCCCTTACTCAGGCAGTAGTAATCTTCATCACCGGCAGTTTTGGCAGTCATGGCTTCTTCTCTTTGATTTCTTACACTTTACCCGGATTAGCAGCCGAATTAGTTGCCTTCCCTTTTACCAGAAAAGACTCACTCCTGATCCAAATTCTGATCTGTACTATTGCCAATCTTACAGGAAGTTCGCTGGTCAGTCTCGTTATCCTGAACCTGCCCTGGATTCCGTTTTTCATTTCTGCTGGCATAGCCATCATTTCAGGTATCTTAGGAGGCATTCTGGCTTATTATATCTATCAGAGTATTCGTAAAATTACCAAAATCAATTATGCTACATAAAAGAGGTCTCTCATGAAAAACTATCTTTTTACTTTTTTCTTAGTTGTTTTTTCCTTCAGTTTATTCTCATTCACCCTGGAGAGTACTGCCGGTAAAATTGATATTACTTCTGAGCAAGTTAAATCACTCCCGGATACAACTTTCAATACAGTCAGAGAAAAACACGAGAAAATAATCAAAGATACCTGGCAGGGAGTTCATCTCACAGATTTATTAAAAAAGAACAAAATCACTTCTTATCAGCAGATAGAATTCAAATCAACTGATAATTACTTGGTGATCATCGAAGCTAAAGATATTCCTAATACATTTATAGTCTTTAAAAGAAATAATGAATTATTAAAAAATGATGAACTTCGCATCATCAACCCGGCCCTAAGAGATTTAAACTGGGTCAGCAATATCAGTACTGTGAAAATAATCTCTAAATACAATTTCCCCCAACCACAGAAATTGAACAATGCTGAAACCTACCTTGCAACCACCCCACCGGAAAAACAACCCGCCCCTTTTAAAACATTATCTCGCACAACCCCCCAACAAATGTCAAAAACCACAGAAAGTGATCATTGCTGAATCCTACTTGGCAACTCACCCACTGGAAAAAGATCCTGCACCTTTTAAAGATGTGTCGGGTTACACTCTGCATAAATTTCTCAATACCCTGAATATTGAGACAACAGGAAAGGTTGAATTCGGTTCTACCGACGGAGTCTCTCATATCTGCGAATATGCTAATTACCTCAGGAAAGCAGTCCTGATCAAAAATGAAAGTAAATATAATCTGCAATCCCCGCAAATGCCGGCCGGAATGTGGATAAAGAACATCAGCTACATTCATTTTAACGATACAGTAATCGTATTTATCAACCAGTATTCTCAGGAACAGCTTCTTAAATTATTTGTTTCCAAAAACTGGAAGACAAAGCTTAGCTGCTACACTCCTCAAAAACCAGTAACCAAAAATGGTGTTACTATTGCTGCTGATGATATGCCGCCTCCTTGGTATGATTTTAATCTTGATGTCAGTATTCCTGCTGACTTCCCTAAAATTCAGAAGAAGCTTAGTCTCACATGGTAAAAAGACTTGTTTTTATCGGATTTCTTCTCTGTACCTCACTTCTTGGTGCTTATGAAACCAAAGTTCTTATAACTACGGAAGATAACATAGCGGTAACTCTCAACCAAGCCCTTCTTCCCTATCTTAAGTGGGACGAAAGCAAAACAAATGTCAGTTCAGACTCTTTACCTAAAACAGTTCAACTAAAGAATGTTAAAGAAGTTTTCACCGAAATCAATCATGAATTGAATAATCTTTACCATTTGCAGGGCACTTCTTATTTAGACGCTTACAAGCCATTTGGTTCTCATTTAAGTGAATATGAACATCTCGGCACCAATTACAAAGGACAAAACCGTCTGGATAAATACAAATACCAAAAAGATTTTAATATTGATCTATCCTCTGATTCTATTCTGATTATCCAGAATGACAGTAAAGAGATTTGGATCAAAACTCCCGTGCATTGTCTGATGCATAAGCGTGATTTCAATATCAGAGAAGATGGTTTTTACCGTGACGGACAAAAGATTATCTGTATCTGGGAAAACCCGCCTATTCAAAGTATCTATCAGGTTTATCCCAGAATCAGCAAGCTTAATAAGAAGAGTAAACTTCTGGTAGTCTATATGGACGGACTTGGCTGGACTTTGTTAAATCAATACTTACAAGCTAATCCATCGGAATTCATCTCAAAACTGCCCATCCAACCTATGCGTGCTCCTTACATTCCTAAAACCAAGAACTCTTATTACATATTGGGAACAGGTGTTCTGGACAGAGAGAAAAAGAGGGAAACCTTCTCCGATATCTCTCCCTTAAAGTCTCTGATCATGGAAGGTTCGGAATACTATTATTCCACTAAACTACCACTCAACTTTTCCAAAGACTTGAATGACGATAAACTCCAAGATGAAGAAATTATGAATGATTTCAAATTAAAATATAAAGACAAGAATTTTATCCTGATACATTTTGATAATATCGACAATACGGCTCACAAATTTGGACCTTATGCCTCAGAAACTTATGATCAGATCTATGCTAACTTTTCTTACTTAAAGCAAATCATGAGTATCTGGAAAGGCAAAATCATCCTTCTTTCTGATCATGGTATGCATTCCTCAGAAAGAGGCGGAACACACTATTTACCCATTGAAGAAGATATTATAGCCATCTATGGAGAAATAAAATGAGAAAAAAAGCAATTCTTTTCCTGATAATTTTAAGTGTTTGGTTCGGGTTACAGGCTAAAGATTTAACAATCTTTCAAATCATTACAAAGACCAAAACAGTAACTATTAAAGAAGCCGATCTGGCAAAAGTCAAATCAGTCACAATCCAGTCCAAACGGGATATCCCTGTCAAATGTTACAAACTTAGCGACATATTGACATTCTACAAATTATCTTTCAAATCCGTGAAAGAAATTACAGCGGTGTCTTACGACGGAGCGACTTCTGAACTTGACAGCAAAAAGCAGGAAACTGTTTATCTGGGTCTGCACAAGGAAAAAGATGAGATCTTCTGGCGTCTGGTTTATCCTGAAGATAAGTTTAATCAAAGCTGGCAAAAGTATATTAAAGAGATCAAAATCAAGTAAAATGCTTAAAATATCAGATCTGAGTCTTACCTATCCAAATAAAAAAACAATCTTAAAAGACTTTAATCTGCAGGCAGAACAAGGTGAACTTATTCTCTTGAAAGGCAGGAATGGCTGCGGTAAAACAAGCCTTTTACATGCTATTTGCGGAATTATCCCGCATCATCTTGAGGCCGAAGTAAACGGCAGTATTTCTTTTAAAGGACAAGCTGTGCATAAAAAGAACTCGGATGAGATCTTCGGAATGCTTTATCAAAATCCTGATCATCAGCTATTCTTTCCAGAAACAATGCAGGAACTGGTATTTTCTCTGGAGAACCGTCTGAAAACTAAATCAGAGATAAACAAGCGTTTGTCGTGTTTTAAGGAAGAATTTCCTTTGGAAAAGCTGCTGAAGCATAATCCCTTGAAAATGTCTTTCGGAGAAAAGAAAATGCTCTGCCTGACTTCCCTTCTGATGGATGATCCTCCAATAATTCTAATAGATGAATTCTCCAATGGCTTGTCTCAATTCAATATGAACATCTGTTTGAACCTTATTAAAAAAAAGGACAAGATTTGGATCATCAGTGAACATTCTGACCATTTGGATTCTTTGGCAGACAGGATTGTCAGATTATGATCATCGATATTGAGAACCTCGATTTTTTCTATCCCAGGCATCAGGTTTTTCAGAATTTGAATCTTCAACTCAACCTCAAAGATAATATTAATCTCACGGGGTCAAATGGCCTTGGTAAAACAACCTTAGCCAGAATCATCTGTGGTCTGGAAAAACAATATCAGGGAACTATCAGAATTAATGGATCTGACATAAAATCGCCTAAAAACAATTTACAATTGAGTTATCTCAAATATTCCGACAATTTTCTGGGATTTACTCCTTATCAGGAACTTTATATTAAAAAACATAACTCTTTTCGAATTCAGGAAGATGCAGAGATCACTACCAAATTAGCGACCCTGGATCTCCTCGATCTCAAAGATGAATTAATCTGGTCCCTGAGTGATGGTCAGAGGAAAAAGGTCAGTCTTCTTGGTCTTGCTTATCATACAAGTACGTACTGGATAATAGATGAGCCCTATAATAATCTGGACA
>CAYQPF010000256.1:0-4701 GCA_964419225.1 uncultured Candidatus Cloacimonadota bacterium
TCCGCTATACCCAACCTCCCTGTCATCCAAAAACAGTTTGGCTTCAGTAGGCTTAGTCATAATCATCACTGATAACTGATTTCTGGTGTCCACTCCAATCGTTTTCAAAGATAGTTTATATGTTCTTCCCGATTCCATTCTGACCGGGATCTTGTAGGTATAAGGTTTGTATCCCTCCGCTCCGAAAGTAATGTATGGCTTCCTGTAAGATAAATAGAAATGGTACTTCCCTTTGCCGATGTTTTCCTTCTTCAGTACATCCACCCCACTGATATAAAGCTCGGGGATAACATCCGTCTCCACCAGCAATACAGCACATGCATCATAATTCGCATCCACAACTTCCCCACTGGCATTACTCTGATCCGCAGGATCAAGCACACAACTTTCCACCTTGAACTCCAATGCACCTAATCCGGAAATTATTAAAATCAAACAAAATAGAATAATTGCTCTCATAATATATCTCCTACCTAATTCTCCCCTTCTTGTACAGCCAGACTTTAGACTGGCTTCTAAAATCTGGCTCCCTCGCTACGCAAGAGAGGGGCTGGGGGTAAGTTATTCTCTCTTCCCTGACGCCTGACGACTGATGCCTGACGACTATCTATAATGCCGTCTTACATATCCTAAAGCCTACATCATGTCCACCATAAATGCACATTTGATACTTCCTTCTAACAACTTTACACCAGTTTTTTTCTGTATATGCACTTCCACCCCGCAACCATATATTATATGGTTCCTGAGAAGTTTCATCCACTTTTAACACCCTGTTCTTTTTATCTAATTCGATCTTCCTATCCCAGCAATACTCCCATACATTCCCCGACATATCATAAATTCCCGCTGTATTAGGTTTCTTCTGTCCCACTGGTTTGATTTCCTTCGTATTGTCAATATACCAACAAACCTCATCTGCCTCGTCATTACCACTAAAATTACCAGAGTGATCCCAGGGCCCTGATCTTGCTGCATACTCCCATTCTGCCTCTGTTGGTAAACGATATCCATCCGCCTGAAAATCACATTTAACTCTATTGCCATCTATGATATAGCAGGGATTCAGCCCATCATCCAGACTCTTTTTGTTGCAGTATGATAATGCATCCAACCATTTCACATTGGTTACAGGCAAATCATCACCCATAGTATTAGATGGATTGGTACCCATTACTTCCATCCATTCTCTCTGTGTAACCTCATATCTGCCTATCCAAAACCCAAGTACCAGTTCTTCATGTTTCGCTTTGTCATTCTCCTCATACAACGAATTCCTGCCCATATTAAAGTTACCACCCTCCAGATGTACCATTCTTTCCGGAATATCTGCTCCTTTTTCCATTATAATTTTCCTGATAATGGTTTTATTGTCCTTGATCACGATCGTATCTTTTTGCGTTGCATAACCAGATAGCTTCGCTTCTAATACATAAGTACCAAAAGGTATATCTTTTATATAACTCAAGCCTATCCACTTCCTATACAAAATCCCATTCTTTCTCATGATTACAGCTGTATTAGACGGATTAACTGCAAATTGGAGCTTACCATTCCTACCGGTAAGTACATAATTCTTGTCCAGTTTTTCTCCAGCTTGAATCCCAAACTTATCAGAGAGTGTGTCAAAACCTGCTTTATAGATTTTTATTGAATAATAATCTGGCAGAAGAGAAATATGTGTTTTACCTGTAAAATCCTTATTATCAATTAATATTGTTGCATCAGAAGGCTGCACTGTCAAATTCAGGTATCCTCCTGCTTCTTTATAATCCGTCGTCTCCAAATTGAACTCAAAATATGTATTAAATTCATCAATGTTTAATGATTGCTCCATTGACTCATAGCCTTTTTTTACAATTTTCAAGGCATTGATGCCCTTTTTAAGTCTGATTGGCTTCCCGCTTAATCCTGCTGCTTTATTATTTATATAAATCTCAGCACTGTCTGGATTAGTCTTTAGCATCACAGCCAAGCCTTCTTTAAAATTCTCATCGACAGAACTTAACAACAACTTATAGGTACGGCCCTGCTCCAGAATTATCGGAATCTTATATGTATATGTTGTATAACCTTCAGCTCCAAATGTAATGTATGTGTCTTTTGCAGAAATAAAGAAATAATACTGTCCCGGCGCGATATTCTCCTTCTTAACTATCTTCGCCCCGCTTAAATATAACTCCGGCTTCACATCTGTCTCAACCCTCAACACCGCACAAGCCTGCTTCTCCCCGTCTGTGACTCTGCCCGAGGCATTATGCAGATCATTCACATCCAGTTCACAAGAATCAACCTTAAATTCTAATGCATTTACTTCCCATAATGCCAGCAACATGATAAATAGTATTATCCACTTTCTCATGCTAAACTCCAAAATTTTCAATTGTTAACTCTCAATTGTCAATTTATCTCTTCCCAATCCGTGCCCATCTGCCCGATCCGCGAAATCCGCGTTCTATTAGGCGTCCCTTATCTGGGCTGACATGGGAGTCAGCCCCTACAAACGTGTGCTTCCTTTACTCCCCTCGCTTCGCAAGAGAGGGGCCGGGGGTGAGTTATTTCCCCACTGCTCACTGCACACTGCCCACTGCCCACTGCCCACTTTTCTTAAAATCTCAGTCCGCCTGTGAATTCCTGCAGTTGTTCCAACTCGCCCTGGGTCATCTTCGATGGCTGCCAATACCTGAAAAAAATCTTGGGATTGACTTCGTCTTCCATATCGAAATAAAGCACTAAATACCCCTTATCTGAATATTTCGTCGAATAATAATCCTGTTTCATCTGCACAGCATAAATTTTCCGGTCCATCTGCTGCTTGATCAGATCCACATCCGAAAACTGGATATTGATATATTCATTGTTTTTGAATAATTTGGAAAGGTTGTTTATGTATTCGTTCTTTGTATATTTCTGAATCCCTAACTTCTCGGAAGAGATCTCCCTGTTGATCACATCCTGAAACTTCTTGTCCACCGGTGCTTTAGCCTTCACATAGCCCACAAAGATCAGAGCACTGTCCGAGAATACGTCAGACACCTTGGACAATTCTTTCAGAGAAAAAACAGTTTTATAATACTCGATAAAATTTAAAGCTTTGATCCTTTCCTTCAAATCATCAGGATTCTTCACTTTATTCATATTCTTCTCAAAAATCTTATCATTAATTGTAAAATTCACCCAGTCTATCTTCCCGTTCTCCACTATCAATGAGATATCATCCTTGATTATCTTACGCTTCTGCCCTCTGATCTCTATCTCCAGAGGAATACTGCGGATTATAATACTGTTATCATACCTGTAATGATTTATCGTATATTCACCCTTATATACTTTGACCTTCCCATAATTCACGATCTTCTGAAACTGCTCATAACCCTTGGCTGTGAACAAATCACTGATATCTCCTTTCTGATCCGAATTAAGAAAATCCAGTGTTTTCTTCACTATCTTACTCACGACATCCCCGTCCCCGGGTCCCTCTAAAGATGTCTTTACCTGCTCCAAAGCTTTAGCTCCTGCCACCTGAGCTGCCGTCGGTAATGCTGCTTTCACCAGCTCCTGCTTCCCTGCTCCTATATCAAAAGATATCGTCTTCGTATTCTCAAAGGTGATCGAACTAATAGACTCCAAAACCGCCTTAACCTCTTCATCCTGCGGAACACTGTTCAACAATTCCAGATACTCATAATCAATCTGAGCCGTCAACTCCGGACAACTCTCCAGATAAGACTTGGGTATATACACTATCCCCACCCCATCCTTCAGTTTGATCTGAACTTCATCCTTACCATCAAAATAAGTCAAAGTCAAAGAACTGGTATTATTGCCCTCGTAACTGGCATTCAAATATAAAGTACAAACATCTGAACCTGAAATTTTCTTCGTTAAAACAATTCTCGTATTATTCATCAACCCCTGGATCTTTTGCTGCAGCCAGGGATACAATACCGCCGAAGTTTTCTCCTCGGTTAAATGTACACTGTTTCTGTCCGGAATACTTTTTAATAGAACTAAGGCCCAGTAATAATTCTTCAAAGCCAGTCCAATATCATTGTTCTTCAAACTGATCTCTGCATTACTGATGTATTCCCTGATCTTACCAACCCGGAGATTAAAGATCCGTTCCTTATCCGCTTTCTTTAGCTTTCGTGTGACTTTATACCCTGTCGATGTCTTCTGTACCTGTTTCTCAACATTATCCAATAAAAGACTGGAGAAGGTGTTGATCATCTGCTCTGATACTTCTTCCGATTTGCCATTCGTTTCTTTCGCTGTTTCAGTGTAGTTAACCTTCACAGTGACCGATATCTGAGAACACAAATCCTGCATCGCTTTCTTATCTGCCTTCTCAATATCCTTGTCTTCACCTGTTCCGACAATATACTCATCCATATCAAAATTCTGTGCCGTCAACATAGCACTCATAAGCAAAACCAATAACAATAATACTAATTTCCTCATCCCTACTCCACATTTATAATATATTGAAATTTTTAATAATTCATCTTAAAAAAAATATCTACAGCTGGTCAAGAAAAATGATAGAAATCCAAAGTTATCTTCTTTTTTTGTCTATATAGTCTATACTGTCCATTAAGCCCATTGTCGGCTCATTCCTTAATCCTATGTACTCATTCCTATCTCTTGCCCCTCTTCTCCCTTGGTGTTCATAAAGAATAATTCGTCAAACTTTGGATTGAA
>CAYQPF010000257.1:0-4636 GCA_964419225.1 uncultured Candidatus Cloacimonadota bacterium
GAGAAGTATGACACACCTCCCCTGCTGTGCGGGTAATCTCAAGAGGAGAATTGAGATGGGAGGCAGATTACAAATTTATTGGTATGTGTAAATGGGTAGTTTTGGTTACAAAGGATACATATAGTTTGAGGAATATGACAAAAATGTTGAATGAATCTGTAGTTTTCAGGAACTGATGACACACCTCCCGGCTAAAGCCGTACTCCTCTCAAGAGGAGAATTGAGATAGAAGCATTTGTAAAACTTCAATTTGACCCCGGGGTTGTATTGAGAGATTAGGATGACGAAATAGGGAAGAGAGAGAAGTATGACACACCTCCCCTGCTGTGCGGGTAATCTCAAGAGGAGAATTGAGCCGGTGGGTATTTAATAGTTTGTAGAGTTATAGATTATTTATTTGTGGTTTTCGGAATAAGATAAAAAAACTGATAATGTGATATTTTAAACCAGAATTGTTAAAAATACCACTTTTCACAATTCTCCTCTTGAGAGGAGTACGGCTTTAGCCGGGAGGTGTGTTGAAAGAACCTAACCCTTTTCGTGCTTTATACTATTGAACACCCTTTTCCCATGTTCAATATCATATACAGTATTCCTGATGAACTCTAGAACAGAATCCATTTGAAGTTTAATTTCCCTATCATCAAATCGAATCAGGTTTAAACCCAAACTCTTTAAATATGTTTCTCTGACTACATCACTTTCTCTTTTATCATCATGGCTAACCCCATCAATTTCAATTACAAGATTGAGTTTTGGACAAAAGAAATCGACGATGTAATTCCCGATAGGTTTTTGTCGGTGAAAATTGTATTTCATTTTTGTGCCTTTCAATTGGAGCCATAGAAGAGCTTCAGAAAGATTACCGGCTTTACGATTATCCTGGGCATATTTTTTTAGATTAGGATTATATTTGAGCATAGGTTACTCCTGATATAGGTATAAAAAATTAAAGAGCAAAAAACATATCGAATATATTAGATAATTTGGAGATTAAAGCAAATGCAAATTTGGGAGGCGACACACCTCCCGGCTAAAGCCGTACTCCTCTCAAGAGGAGAATTGAGATAGGAGGTAGATTATAGATTAGTGGTTTTCATGGAGAAGTTTGTTTGTGGAAAGCAGGATAAATTTTGTATGAAGATATTAGAAAAGTAATTAAAAAGTGTAACCGGTAGATACAAACACAACACACCTCCCCCGCTTCGCGGGTACTCCTCTCAAGAGGAGAATTGAGATGGGAGGTAGATAATAGTTTGTTGGCATTATTTAATATTGGTTTTTGGAGGAAGAGAATTATTAAAGAGCAGAGAATGTTATTTGAGCCAGATATGTTTTAAAAATACCACTTTCACAATTCTCCTCTTGAGAGGAGTACGGCTTCAGCCGGGAGGTGTGTTAAGCGTCACTTAATTCAAATTACACAACAAATTTATTCAGAGAGACCGAATCTTTGATATACTCCGGAATAGCTTTTTGAAGTTCAGGAGGTAATTTCTTAAATGCTTCAGCATAAGGAGTGACATTTAGATAGGCAAAGTTCTTATTGTCGATGATGGTTCTGAACTCCAAATCTGTGATGTATGCCTTGAATATGGTTTTGGCATAGGAGAAGTATTCTTCTTTAGGCAGAAAACGACTGTCGAACTTATCAAATTCTTCATCCAAAAGCTCATTCTTAGACTTGAAATATGGAATGAATCCCAAGATTTTTTCTATTATTTCACGCAAAGTAATTCTACGGTCCACATGAATAGATTTACGGAGTTTTTCCAAAGTGTAATATTCTTCCGGTTTATCGAGAATATTCTTTTCAACATAGTTTAGAAGATCATCCCAATTGCCGGCATCAGCCTGTTCTTTTAGTTCAGTATTATTGATAATGGTTTTTTCGAATTTCTCGAAGAACATCCGGTCAATCTTCATTCCATCCAAACCTACAGGAGTTTGTTCAAACGAGGTAATGTTGTCAGCAATAGTACTCTCATAAGTATCATAAAGGGTTGTGTCACTAACATTGGATGAGGTAGAGTCACCAGAATCCCGGCCAGGTAGTTTTAAAACTTCATCATAATTAAATTTCTCTTCAAAGTATTCACAAACAGCAAAGAAGTCAAAGATTTTGAAACCTTTTTTTTGCTTTTCTCCTATTTGATGTTTCATTTGAAGATCAATCAATTCCCGGCTGAAGTCATGTTTACGAGTTCCACGTCCTTTAATCTGAATGAAATCTGTGGGTGAAAAGATTGGACGCATAATGCCCAGGTTTAGAATATCCGGGCAATCATAACCGGTAGTCATCATCCCAACAGTGACACAAATCCGGGTTTTACTGGTTTTGTAAGAGGGATTGAAATTGCCTGTACCGGAAAGGCGGTTGTTGGTGTAATTAATGGTAAACTGTTGGGAGTCCATAATTCTGGAGGTTACTTGGACAGCGAAGTCTGAATTATATTTGTCGGGGAACATTTTATGAGCTAATTCATTGAGGATTTGAGTAATTTTAGCAGCATGATTCTGAGACACACAATAGATAATAGTTTTCCCGATTTCACCACTGATAGGGTCGCGAAAAGCATTTTCCAGAAAAGCTTTGCAGAAGGCTTTATTAGTATTGTCGGAAAAGAATTTCTTTTCGAAATGCTTGGGAAGAAATACTTCCTCCTTTTCATTGCCATCCTCATCCTTTGTGATAACAGCATATCCCTTTTCGGACAGTAGTTTGGTAGTGATTTCTGTTCTGGCATCGACTACAATCGGATTGACCAGAAATCCTTCTTTCACACCTTCTAAGAGAGAATAGCGAAAAGTTGGTTCTCCAGTTTCACAACCAAAAGTTTTGTAAGAATCCAGAAGCAAACGTCTTTCAAATTCTCTGGGATCATTCTCATTCAAGTCTAAGGTGTTAAAGTTTTTCAGATAGTCTTTAGGAGTAGCGGTCAAACCTAATTTGTATCCAATGAAATACTCAAATACTGCACGACTGTTACCGCCTATACTTCTGTGAGCTTCATCAGAGATGACTAAATCAAAATCATCAGAAGCAAAGAGTCTTTTATATCTATTTTTGGCTAAAAAGGTTTGAACTGTGGAAACAACAATCTCTGCTTTTCGCCAGTCATCTTTGTTTTCTTTGTAGATGACAGTCTTATAATCATTTCTCAAATAATCAACGAATGCTTTATAAGCTTGGTCTTCTAACTCCAGTCTATCCACCAGAAAGAGAATGCGACGGGCATTGCCTGTCCTGAGAAACAGTTTGATTACAGCACCAGAGACCAGCGTTTTACCGGTACCGGTAGCCATTTCAAACAGAAAACGGTCTTTTCCTTCTTTCACAGCTTTCTGGATAGAGTGAACAGTGCTGGTTTGATAGTTTCTGAGAAAGCGAAGCTTATTGAGTTCAATATATGTTTTTTGAGTTTGTGGATTAGTATAGGACGGATCAAATTTATAATCAGGCTTTTGGGTTAAGGCAATGTAATCATTTTCAACCTGTTCATTGATTAAAGAGTTTCGATTAGGTTTAAAACTGGAATAACCCTGAACCGTTTCAGGAGAAGGAAAGCGGGTTATGGCATTGGGATTACCTCTTTCCAAGTCCCAAAAGTAATGACTATCACCATTGGATAAGATGACAAACCGACAGTGTTGTGACATTGCATATTTACGGGCTTGTTCTTTACCAAATAATGGTGATTTATCTTCAGCTTTTGCTTCCAGAACGATAAAAGGATAGCCTTGTTTATCAAGTAAAAGAAAATCTATAAAGCCATTCTTGGTTTTCTCGAAGTCTTCACCATATTCATCAAGCATGTGGGTAGTTATTTTGACATTGTTCTCAAGAAGAATATTTGCCTTTTCTTCATTAGTATCGAGGAATCTCCAGCCAGCTTCCTGTAGGAGAATATTAATTTTAATCCGAGCTTTAGCTTCTTTTGCACTCATATAAATCATCCTATTCGATGCAAGTACTTATTTTTCCAATAAAATTCAATAGGTAAATCATTAGCAATATATTGATATTTGTGTCAATGAAATTAATTTTGTTAATAGTGAAGAAGGGTAAAATTCGACACACCTCCCGGCTGAAGCCGTACTCCTCTCAAGAGGAGAATTGACTCATTAGGAATTTTTTAAGAAAAGTTGCTACCATTACAACAAGCATTTGAGGTTTGACATAACAGTTGTTAAGGGAGAACAAATGTATGAACATGATGCATCTGAATAATATTTCCAATTAGAGCCACCAGTCCAGTCTGAATGAGCCATGTCTCCAGTAAAACTGAGCCACCTATCCGCACAAAATGAGCTACCAGTAAAAATACACATAGAGTTTCTCAGTGTTTATGAAGGTGTATCACAGGGAAGATCAGTTGGCAGACGGCAGTAGGCAGTGGGATAGAGAAGGTGTTAGGGGTTAGGTATTGGGTGTTAGGTTTGGAGAAAAACTCACCCTGGCCCTCTCTTGTGAAACGAGGGGAGGAAGGTTGCGAAACCAGTCAGAAGAGAGGAAAAATTGAGATTTTTGCAATTATTTTCAAGTTTTTAAAAATATTTTCGCTTCAGTGACGTGAAAAGTCATTTTTGTCGGCTTATCTATATGAAGGGGTTAGAAAGTGGGCAGTGTGCAGTA
>CAYQPF010000258.1:0-4580 GCA_964419225.1 uncultured Candidatus Cloacimonadota bacterium
ATCTTTCAAACTGTAATTAAGAGTTGTTTCAGGATTGAAAGGATTAGGATAGTTATTCCCAAGAGTAGTTTTGGCAACAGGTTGTTCAGGATTATTACTGCTGACATATCCATCGGCAGAATAGATTTGGAAGTCATCTATCAGCAGGATGAAGGCGTCATTGGAGACACATTGGATACCGATATAGACATCCTGACCATTGTAAGCATTAAGATCATATGTGTATTCAGTCCAAACAGCAGGAGCGGATACATACGGAGCAGGGCTGATAATAGTGAAGGCCTGTGGATCTGCTGTCGTTGTGCTGATGCCGACCTTGAATCTTTCGAGTCCATATTGTTCAGTATATGATTTAGCCCAGAATTTAACGGAGGAATTAGTTCCAAGATGCATCTTGGGAGCAATCATCCAGTCATTATTGGGAGGAGTAACACTTGCAAAGCAGGCAGCCAGTTTATTACCACTGTGAGGGACAATGTCTGTGGTGGCAGGAGTGGTGAGTGAAGGATTGAAGATAATAAAAGACATAGATGCACCTGAATTCGGAAAGGTTGCAGCATCAAAACCATAAGTAGTTGACTGATCAACATCATGTAAAATCCAGGGATGGAAATCAACAGCAAAGTCAGCCTGAGTTTCGAAGGTGTCTTCCCAGATTAGTGGAGCTGTCGGTTCTTCAATTGTAACCGTCACGCTATTGGAGGGAGCAGATTGCCCATAGGGATTAGTATAAACAGCTGTTACATAGAATGTGTAAAAACCCACTTCCGTATTAGGTATGTCAAAATTATTATTGATTGTTTCTGCAATCAGGGTGTCGAATCGATAGACTTTGTATCCGGACAGATATCTATTGTCGGGAATTGTTTCTTCTTTCACACTGTTATTAATGCGATTGTTTGGCGCGGTTTGCTTTGTATTCTTATCGAGTTTATTATGATAAATTCTGTTACCGGGAGCATCCCATGTTAAATGAATAATATTATAATCAATAACAGTAGCCTGAAGGTTGGTTGGTGGGTTAAATATTGGAATGGGGAGGGTGACATTTACTGTATCAGTGGGAGCAGACTCTCCATTGGGATTTGTATAAACTGCAGTTATATAATAGCTGTATTCAGCTCCACTGACTACAGCAGGATCATGATATGTTAAGGCAGTAATTAGCTGTGGAGTAATAAGGGTATTGTTACGGAATACTTTATAACCAGCCAGAGTTCTGGATTGAACTTTCTTTCCGTTACTTCTGACATCCATAGTCGCAGGAACTGGTGCATTCCAGGCTAGGTCAACAAAAACAAAACCTGTGGTTGCTGTTAAGTTGGTGGGAGGATTGAACACAGGATCAATAATAGCAATTTCTGCGGTGTTTGAGGGTTCAGAGTCCCCATTGGTATAAACAGCTGTGACATTATATGTATATATGCCATAATCTAAATTTAAGTCAGTATAGGAACACATACCTATGTTGTCGATTGTATCTATTAAAATATCATTTCGGAATATTTTATAACTTAGAAGTTCTCTGTTGTTACAGCTAACCTCCTGTTTTTGATTGTTATTTGTCCGGGTTTTTTGATTTCGGAATACTTCTTTAGCTTTTAGGTCATTGTTAGCAGGAGAGATCCCAGGTTCAAGCCAAGACAAATTAACATCATTAGTTCCCATAATAGTAGCTATTAGATTAGTAGGAGGATATAAAATTATTTGTGAAATATGAGTAACCATATTTGAAGGCATAGATTCTTGATCAGGATTCAAATATATTGCAGTAACAAAATATGAATAGACCATATTTGGAACGATGTTTGAATCCTGAAATGAGGTAGATGTGATTAGACTAGAAATATTTATCCCATTACGATAAACTTTGTATCCGATCAAATCTCTATATTGATTTTTCTCTGCATTTTGTCTTAAATTAGTATCTGCAAATTCAGGTGCAGTCCAATTAAGATCAACAGTGTTAATGTCGGTTTGCATAGTTAGATTTAAAGGTGGGTACCCTTGTACAGTACCTAACGAAAGCTGGATATTATCAATATATAATTCCATAGTTTCATCAACAAAATTTGTGTTTTCACCATAGAAAGCAAGTTTTACCATACCTGAGTAATCCGCCAGGTTAATTACAACATGTTCACAAGTGTTGAGTATTGGTGTTGTTGAATCCCAGAGTTGAAGGATATTGGCATTGGACCAAGTTGTACCATTATCTAAAGATATTACTACAGCAAACTTTGCATTTTCAGCTAAAACTGAAGAATTAGCTTGATACCAATTATATAAAGCTAAATCAAATTCAAGTGTTGTATCTGTTGTTAAATTAATTGAGGGAGTAATCAACCATGAATGCATGTCATTAAAGTTGAAACTTAAAACTGCTGAAGCATTTGGAGATTCAACTTGATTAGCAAAAAATAAACTTAAATCCCATAGACTAAAATTGCCAGTTAATACAGTATTCTCTGTCAAAATACCATCTTCTTTTATCCAATCAAGAGGAGGAAAAAGCGAAGAATCAAAGATCCCGGAAAATGATTCATAGTAAGGTGGGCTAATCATGGAAGCATATCCAAAACCTGATAGGTTAATCGTATGAGAAGTATTATTTGGACCTTCGACAATTGTGATAGTAGCTGTTTGAGATATTTGTAAAGACGGAGTATAGGTAACCGGAATAGGAACTGATTCTCCAACAGCAATATTTAATGGAAATGTTGGGAAAGTTGCTTGGAATGCTGCTGCATCTGTACCGCTAATAGACATGCTTTGAATGGTTACTGTTCCACTACCACCATTGGCAATGGAAAAAGTTAGAGGTGGTGATACTTCACCAATATTGACTGTACCGAAATCAATATTCTCATTACTCAAAACAAAAATAGGTTGAGAGGGGATTGCTTCAATATGAAAGTCATCAATTAATACCTGGGTATCCCTATTCACTGCCAGGAGCATGAAATAATTATTTGCACCTACATACTCAACCGGAATAGTAAAATTGTATTCATACCACCCGGCAGCAGCCACTGCAGGCGTATATGAAGTATAAGAGTGGACAGTTCCAAGCACAGTTCCATTTGTAGCATTAGGTTGATTATTGTGAACCAAGTCAACTCTGTCTCCACATGCCAGTGTATCTCGATACATCCAGAAGCCGACTCTATAACCTGCTGAAGGAATAATTACCGGAGGTGTGATCAACGCTGCACTGGATTCGATGTAGTAGTACATACTGGAATGGGCTTCAACCATATTAGTGCTTTCATGGGGTAAAATTGGGGGCCATAAGCCGGTAGTAGTCTTATTCCAAAATTCATTTGGTCTGGTTCCTGACACATGCAGATTCCGCCATCCAAACGGGGGGAAAACATTTTCAAAGTTCTGAGTATATGGTAGTGTTGTTATTGTAGGATTTGAAATCGTGGTAAATGACCAGACAGGGCAATTTGTTGTAGATCCATTTTCATTATAAGGAATGATCTGCCAATAATAAGTTGTTAAGTATGTCATATCAGGACTCGGATCATATGTCGTTAATAAACCAAGATCCAGATTATTAACAATGTTAGAGGGTGGGTTATTCGTGCCGAATTTTAAGATGTAGCCTGTAGGAAATCCTCCATTGTTGACCCAATTAAGAGATTCATAAATACCAACTCCTGCAGATCCATGAAACGGAAATTGACAATTAGCAGGATTTGGCGTTACATTTGAAATGGGAAGATAATAAGTATAAGTCAGCCCTGATACAGGACGAACAGACTCTGATAAAAAGCAATCTATTTCCCAGTTTTCACCAGGATTAGTCGCTGACCAGTTGTTTATTGTAGTACGGCATGCAATATCTGTATATTCATCACCCTTCATTCCAACTTGGGCAGTTGTTGGGTATGTAGTATAGATGAATGAACCATAAGCAAACTGTACTTTATTATTGTTTTCATATAATTTTATCTGGAAATTATATGAATCATGACCATTATAATCATAATGATCTTGTGTATAATTCTTCCATTGGATAATACATATACGATTGGGAGCTGTTCCCTGGGTTATAAAACTTAATTCTGAGTTAGTCTGTCCTTCGAGATCAAGCCCCAATGCACACAAAACATTAGAATAATACGTATTTGAGCTGCTAAATAATGGTTTTTCATCGTTTCCAATGGCAAAAGTCCCCGTGCCCAGACAAATCCAACCATTAGTATTGACTGCAAAATGGTCGAAGGTATTATTATTGAAAGTAAAATTGAATCCAATAGGAAATCCAACTCCTGTTTGATTATAATGAGAACCAGCAAGATTGGCAGGATCAATGAAGACCTCATAATCATTTGAGACAGATCCCAAAATAGTACCTTCAGTAATTTCGCTATAAGTACTTGTAACAGAAGTAAAATCCAATTCAGTAACTTCAGCAAATAAGTTTGTGAGTATTAGTAACATAATTGCAACAAAAAATACTATGTTATCCTTCATGTTTCCTCCTTTAGAATAAACCTGAACTGTGCAATAGAATCTATACAACCTGGCTGAAGCTAATGAATTTGAAAGACTTATAAGCCCACTCACCA
>CAYQPF010000259.1:0-4570 GCA_964419225.1 uncultured Candidatus Cloacimonadota bacterium
GGTATACCTATCGCAATGATGTTGAAGGGGATGATTTCCGGCCGATCCACAAGATCCAGAACGGCTCGCAGTCCCTTTATCCGCTCCTCTTTGGGGTATACGCCGCACCAGCAGCTTCCCAGGCCAAGAGCGGCAGCCTGCAGCAGAATGTTCTGCGAGGCATTGGCGCAATCCTCCGGGAAATAGCCTGAGGCAGTGCCCTTTTGCGCATCAGGCAGCGCGCATACAATGATAGCGAGGAATGCGGTATGGAGCATTTTCGCAAAGGGATGAACCGCGGCAAGCTCGCCGAGTTTTTCACGATTTCGGACCACGATGAATTCCCATGGACGACAATTGCATGCGGAAGGCGCCATCATCGCCGCTTCGAGGAGCAATCTGACCTGTTCCTCGGTCACAGGCTCACCGGCCTTGAATTTCCGGATGCTTCTCCGCAAGCGTATCACTTCGGTTGCAGTCATCATCTTATCCATAAATGCTAACCTCCTGAATATACTAAAATATTTTTTTGATAAAAATAATCCCAATACAACCAGTTTACATCTTTAGCGCATCAAATTCAATTGCCAAGGTTATTTACGCAGGGCAATCCGCTTACGAAAAGAGAAAAAATGAAATAGTACAGAAGCGGTTTCCATTCTTGATAAAAGTTTTTGTCGTTATTAACATTTTACCAAGTAAGACAGACCATGTCTCTATTTTTAGCTATTTATTCATTTATACGAAACTTATCGCACTCCGTAATTTAAGTGGATATTATACTACATCATTCAAATTAAAAAAAATGTGCCTTAATTCCAAAATCTTATCTATCAATCTATATTGACAGCTGTAAATTTCGCTCTGTGTCTCCTTCGTACTTAACAATTGAAAATTCCCATGGATTATTGAGTTGGAAGAAAAATTTTGTATGATTTCTATTTGCATTGCATTATCATGAATATCAATATCACTTACAATGAAGCCCAGCATCATATTTTTCGCATAGAAAGAAGAATATTTCTGTGTCACAAAACGATTAACACCTTCAGCGACGTATTTCTTATTAAATGCTCTTGTTCCATCTAGACGTTTACATTCAACCAGATAATATGCATTATTTTTAGCAAAGTCACTTAATAGTACAACCTTTATATCAGCCCTTCCAAGATAATTACCACTTCCAGTATAATGCTCCTGCGTTTCTGGCTCAAATCTAAAATCAGACATATTATGCTTCTTTTGATTTTCATCTATAGCCATGTACTCATTGAGTAGAATACTACGAATTTGATTCTCATCATTAGGTAATTTCTTTCTAACAGCGGAGTAACAATTCTTTACTTCCTGACATGCAACCAAAACATAATCTGTTATTTGATCGATAGCATCTTTTTGGAAAATTGCATTTAATTTCATGTTTTTAAATCCATTCATTTGCAATCCCCCTCGTCCAAGAGAATTGCATTCAAGATATCATAGCTATCTCTTAAAGCCATTGATGGATGCCAATTCTTTGTATCTACTGTTTTTATAATTACGAATGAGTTCTCTCCAAATTCAGCTATATTTTTTACCTGATAGAATAAATCATTTATTTTATAAATCATGAATTTAGTCATTAATTGCAGATTATCATCAGCATTCTTTACAAACTGTATACTGCTTTTTTCGTTATTATCACTAATAGTTACTTCGAAAGCTGCAAATTTATCATGAATGCATGGATAAATATTTATCGACATAAATATTCCATTTCTCTCTAATCTATCCCTCCAATTCAGACAAAATACTTTAGCATACATTCTTAAAGTATCTTCCGAGCAAACCGTACTCTCATAATTACCAGATAACAGCGGTATCTGAATCTTTAATGCATAGTCGATAAAATAATTGTCTTCCACATTGAACATTCTAAGGACACACTGATTGATCTGTTTAATGTTTTCAGTAATATCATCTCCAGAAGTAGCCTTTTTCTGAGTTTCATCAACCAATTGTACCAGTTCATTACTATAAGCATATGGAAACATCTCAAGTTCCTTTAAAAATATCTGTTCACGTTCTATTCCCACCGATGAACCTAACATTAAATTAAAATATGCAAACAATGACGAATTAAGCAATCCTGCAAGATTCTTTAATACCGAACTGTTTTCTGATTTCCCCTTAATACAGTTTACAGCCTCTCTATATACCAGCCTTTCATCAGTGTATACCGCTCTTATTGTATAATCTTTGCAGTCTACACCCTTTTTGAAAAATACATATGGTGGCTCAAATAATTCCTTATTACGCGGTCTATGTATTTTATTTTTATCAAATATTACTATCTCGTCAGCATTAAGTCTAAAGTGTTCAATACAATCGTCTGAACAAATTAGTTCTCTTCCTACCAAATGAGAAGAATCACGTTCATCTCCCAAATGATCCTGTATTCCTTTTCCACTAAGTAAATCACACTCTTTTTCTATCTGTTGTACAGTTGAATATTTCTGCTTCATCGTTGCTATTAGATCATAATCCCAATAACTTCCATAAACTAAAGTCTTCCACAACCAGTCATTAGCTAGTAATCTACTCTGCTCCACATATTTAACATCATCAGCTTCAATCACAATAATATTAAACATACTAAAGTATTTGTTTGGTTTCAAACTGATGTATTCCAACTTGTGTTCTGTATCATGTTTTCTAAAGGAAAAACTAATTACAGAAGATGGCGCAATAGCACCTTTGAATATCTGCTTACGTACAGATGATAATTCTAATACTTGATTAATCTCAGCTTCTGTTAATAAGATTTTTCTAAAGTCCAATGACGGTTTCTTTCCTTTGTATAAAATTTTAGAAGGTACAATCAGGTTGCACATCGTTCTTTCATTAGTAAATTCCCTGATCTTCAGCATAAAAGCAATACAAATTTCATTATCTGGCAGAATAACCTTCTTCTTTTTACAATAGTCTTTATATAATTGTTGATCAACCTTCCCCCATGGAGGATTTCCAATAATAAAAAGGAATGTCTGCTTTCTTATAGATGTTAAATTATCATCATTAAAAAAATCACCGTAGATAATATTTTTCCCCTTTAATAAAGGCAGTCTAAAATCTGCAAGATTCTTTGGATCCTGATAATCAAACAATGTAATATATAATGAAAAAATTGTAACATCAACAGCCTCTTCATTATAGTCAACTCCATATATATTATCGTTTACAAGAGCATTCAATTTCTGCTTATCCTGTATGTATCCGTCAAGCAACGAATTCTTTTCAAGAATAGATTTAAGACTTTTTACCAGAAAAATACCAGAACCACAGGAAGGATCCAATATTTTACACTCATCATTACTTTCAAGATAATGGTCAACTGTTCTTCCAACCATATAGTCTACAAGATATTCCGGCGTGTAAAAAGCCTTATCCTTATCCTGTTTTTCCTTGCCTAACAATATCTCATAAATATTACTTATTAATTCAATTGGGATAATGTTAAAGTCATAATACGGAAAAAGACATAATTGTCCTGTAGTTATTTCAACATTGCCCGCAGCGAAATCATGCAGCAAATTCAATACTGCATCATTTAATCTTTCTGTCTCTTCTTTTTCATCATATTCAAAAAGGTTACCATTGAATTTTAATTTTAGATATTTAAATAAACCCAAAAGACTTTTTGCATCCTGAAGTATTTGTAAAAATTTCTTTTGTGACTGTGCTACATCATCATTCAAGCCTTCATATCCGATACAGATGCCTCTATCAATCAAATATCGAATAAATAATATTCTTAACACCAGTTTGTTTGCAAAGCCTACTTGATACTTTTCTTTTAATTGTGTGATAATGTACTGCAAATGCTCTATTAAATAATCATTTAGTCTTTTTTTTGACATGCCAGCTTCAAATTCACGCATAGCATTTTGATTTGTGATATTCCAATAAGAAAACAAATTGCTCTCATCACAATCAGTTATATTAAACTCTTGCATCTCAGACAATCTTACTGCGTTATGTTCCCTAAGTTTACTTAAGTCCACACTTCTGCCATTATAAATCTTTACAATATTACCTTCATCAGAAATAATGACAGGAATCTGTGAATTCCAAACTTTACACTGAACGTCAACATTAGTACGTTTATGTAAATCATCAAAAAAAGCTACCAGCACCTTACTATCCACAACATACACTGCATATGGAGCTATTTCCTGTATAATTCTTCTATCATGCCATGACAAATCTTTGCATTCATTTACCTGTGTTAACTTATAAAGATTTTCAGACATATTATAACCCATTGCATTAATAATAATCTGTATGCTGCTTTTTTGCATATATATGACCTCCAATCTTAATACTATCCTTTATTGTCTCATATATACTGTCCAACTTTTTTGACATTCATTATATATTCAGCCTTTCGCTGATACTATTTACTTAAGATTATTATATCTTACAACAGTTTTAATTACAAAGGATTTCTACAGAGGGCAATCGCCTACAAAATAAAATAGTAACAGTCGTCGCTTCTTTTACAGTAGTATAAAATAGCATAAAACCGCAACCATAGAGACGACCGCAGGAA
>CAYQPF010000260.1:0-1504 GCA_964419225.1 uncultured Candidatus Cloacimonadota bacterium
CTAAAGATCCTGAATTAAGTGGTGACTTCGGCGAATTAATGCTCCTTTGTGATAAACTTACCAACATGGCTGTCCGTACTAACGCAGATACTCCTAAAGATGCCAGAGTTGCACGTGAATTCGGTGCTCAGGGTATCGGCCTCTGCAGAACTGAACATATGTTCTTCGAAGGAGACAGAATTAAAGCTGTCCGCGAAATGATCTTAGCTGACGATGAAGCCGGCCGAAGACTTGCCCTCGAAAAACTTCTTCCTATGCAGAGAGGCGACTTTGAAGGTATCTTCGAAGCTATGACAGGACTTCCTGTTACTATCAGATTATTGGATCCTCCTTTGCACGAGTTTGTACCTCATGAGGAAGCAAACCAGAAAGAAATGGCTGATGAAATGGGTATCTCCGTAGAAACAGTAAAAAATAAGGTTGAATCCTTAGCTGAATTCAATCCTATGCTCGGTCATCGCGGCTGCCGTTTAGGCGTTACTTATCCCGAGATCACTGAAATGCAAACCAGAGCTATCATTGAAGCTGCGTTGAACCTCAAGGCCAAAGGCATTGAAGCTAAACCTGAAATCATGATCCCTCTCATTGGTACTGTTGCTGAATACAAAAACCAGGAAGAAGTTATCAGAACTACTGTAAATAAAGTATTCGCTGAAAGAAATGATAAGATTGATTATATGGTCGGAACTATGATCGAAATCCCAAGAGCTGCTCTTACTGCTGATAAGATTGCTGAATTCGCTGAATTCTTCTCATTTGGTACTAACGATCTTACCCAGATGACATTCGGATATTCCAGAGATGATGCAGGTAAATTCTTACCTTACTATCTTGATAAAGCTATCCTTAAACATGATCCGTTCCAGATCCTCGACCAGGAAGGTGTTGGCCAGTTGGTTGAAATGGGTACTACCCGTGGAAGATCTACCAGACCTAACCTCAAAGTCGGTATCTGCGGAGAACATGGTGGCGAACCTAACTCCGTTAAATTCTGTCACAAAGTCGGCATGAACTATGTCAGCTGTTCTCCTTTCCGTGTTCCTATCGCTCGTCTTGCTGCTGCTCAGGCTTCCATAGAATAGCTCTGATCGCATCATATACATTAAGAGCAGGTCGCAAGACCTGCTCTTTTTATTATCTCTTACGATATCCGTGTTAGTCCGTGAAAGTCGGTGTTAGTCTGTGTTCTCAAAGTGTCTGAGATTACTTTCTTTCTCTACTGAACCCTTACACCTGACTACTGGCACCTAAGTACTTGCCTGCGGGTTTATCCTTCCCCACTGCCTACTGCATACTGCCAACTGATACCCCTCTCCTCCCTTGGTGTTCATCACTCCTTTTACTCTCATGTCAGACATATCCGATTCTCTGACGTGTCTAATATGATATCTGTAAAATATGCTGGACGCTAGTCCCTATTTTAAGTTTGGATCATATGACTAGAGGAAACAAGAGTATCAAGCACCTCTAGTAAGACATCTGTAAAATAGGCTGGACGCTAGTC
>CAYQPF010000260.1:1604-4559 GCA_964419225.1 uncultured Candidatus Cloacimonadota bacterium
ATCAAGCACCTCTAGTAAGACATCTGTAAAATAGGCTGGACGCTAGTCCCTATTTCAAAAGTAACAATTTTATTGTTTTGCTTTGATTACCAGCTTGTATTTTACAGAAGTAGATCCCTGAGGCTACAGTTTGACCGCTTGCATCTTTTCCATTCCAAACCGCTTTATGTGTGCCTCTAAGTAAAACATCGTTGATAATACAGTTAATTCTTTGACCCTTAATATTATAAATTGCCAATTCTGTTTTACTGGTGGCTGGTATTTCAAAGGTTATTGTAGTTTCCGGATTAAATGGATTAGGATAATTGCAAAGGGATACAGGAGGAGAAGGTAACTGGACATTTTCGGAAGTGTGTAGTGAATCACCATAGATTTCAGTTAATCCTATTGATGTACCGACCCATTTGCTGTCCTGAGAATCAATCGCTAGGCAGTAAATCATGTTTGAAAGTAATATTGAATTATTTGTATTAAAAACTTCCCACTCCTCACCATCATATTTCGCCAATCCTTCAAATGTACCAACCCATATTGCATTCTCACTATCAATAGCCAAACTGAGAACATAGTTACTCGGGATGCCAGAGTTTGCTTCGTTATATATAGTCCAGGTGTTTCCATCAAACTTAATTAATCCTCCATAAGTAGCCAGCCACTTAATGCCGTTTGAGTCAATTACCACTGATCTTACTTCATTACTAGGTAAATCTGAATTTGACACATTATACGAAACTGTGTTTTCGCCATCATATACACGTAAGCCGTATCCGGTTCCTATCCACTTTTTATTGTCTGTATCAAATGCTATGCTATGTATGTATGTAGCAGAGGCATTTGTATTTGTCCATACAGATCCTTCTACAGAGAATAAACCATCCTCTCCGAACCCTACCCATTTAGTATTTTGAGCATCAACACTAACACAGTGTACCCAATTATCGGGAATACCTGAATTATTCGTATTACGGACGGAAAAGTTCTGACCATCAAAACGAACTAAACCGCCATTTGCAGTTCCGATCCATTTATTCCCATAAGCGTCTATATCAAGACATGTGATTCTGTTCGGGGGCATCCCGGAATTTGAAGAATTGTATATATGCCAGAATCCATTTATTTCATCGAATCTGATTAAACCTGTATCTGTTCCCCAATTCGCAAGCCATTTGTAGCCCCAATTATCTATATCCAAACAATAGATAGAATTTGCCGGCAAACTGGAATTGGATGTATTATATTTCACCCAGTTCATTTCATCATACTTCAGAAAGCCACTACTTGTTCCAATCCATTTAACACCCTGATTATCAAAGGATACATTATTTACACTATTAATGGGTAATCCTAAATTTGTACTGTCTAAGACAACCCAATTTACTCCATCAAATCTGCTTATCCCATTATCATGACCTATCCATTTTCTGCCCTGATTGTCTATAGAAACACAGTTCAAATCCATATCCAATATTCCTGAATTCCCTGTATGATAGGTAGTCCAGCTTTCCCCATCGAATTTAGTCAGTCCACAACCATAAGGATAATCTTCATAAAACATATAAGAAGCAATCCATTTAGTATTCAAAGAATCTATTGCTACGCATGACACATAATCACTAGGTATGCCTGAATTCGATGATTGATATGCTTCCCAGATTTCATCTCCCTGATTGAACAAATGTGCTAATCCACCATGAGTACCCAGCCATATACCACCTTGCAAATCAATATCAATACTGGTAATGTAATCATTGATGATCCCGGAATTTGTTACATTGTATATAGTCCAGTTTATTCCATCGAACTTTGCTAAACCATTTTCTGTTCCAATCCATTTATTATTCTGATTATCTATTATTACACAATTAACACTAACTCCTGGCAATCCTGAATTCATCTGGTCGTATCTCACCCAATTCATCTCGTCAAAACTCATCAATCCACCGGTTCCATAACTCTCTGAGAATCCAATCCACTTCACTCCCTGGTTATCGATGGCGATGCTTGAAATTGTTTGATTGATTAACCCGGAACTAGCTTTATCGTAGATTATCTTTTCTCCGCTTACCTGATTTATTTTCACTAAACCACTGTTCGACGCTGCCCAAACAAAATCTCCTTCGATGACTGAAAAATAAATATAGTCCCCATTTGTATAGGTTATCCCTTGCTGTGTTTGAGAAAATATGATAGTATAAATCATACAAGTAATTATTGTTAAAATTATTCTTTTCATGGAGAAACCCCCAAATTTCAAATTGAATAATATATGATAATTCTTATATATGCTGTCAAGTTAAATAATATAAAAAAGGCTCTACACTTTCGTATAGAGCCTTAAACTTCAAAAAGTAATAACTAAGCGGTAACTGGAACTACAGGTAAAACACTGATATATTTTCTGCCTGACTGTTTGGTTTCGAATTTAACTTTTCCATCAATCAAACTAAAAATTGTAAAATCTCTGCCTATACCAACATTCTTGCCTACATGGAATTTAGTTCCACATTGGCGCACAATGATATTTCCGGCTACTACAGCTTCACCAGCATGCTTCTTTACACTTCTATATTTCGGATTACTGTCTCTTCCGTTTCTACTACTTCCCACACCTTTTTTATGTGCCATAATATACCCCTGTTAGACTATTGATTTATAATTTCTTTTACTCTTATTTCTGAGTAGTTTTGACGATGGCCATTTTTCTTCATATAGCCTTTTCTTCTTTTCTTTTTAAATACAATCACTTTCTTATCTCTAAGATGGTTCACAACTTCTGCAACAACTTTTGCATTCTCCACAGTAGGCTGTCCAATCTTGATCGCATCTGATGCATCATGAATCAACAGTATATTGGGAATCTCTATCTCTGTTCCTATCTCAAATTCAGCAAGATAAGGAACTCTCACTACCGCGTCTTTCTCTACACGGAATTGAGTACCCTTGTAATCAACTATA
>CAYQPF010000261.1:0-4406 GCA_964419225.1 uncultured Candidatus Cloacimonadota bacterium
TAAAATCCTGTGAGGGTAATTCCTCGTACCGGTTCGATCCCGGTCACCGGCACCAGAACAGCCCCAGTCATTGATACAATGGCTGGGGCTGTTTGTCTATTTTCGAGAAATACAGTAAAAAAAGCTTTTCCTACCGGAGTTCCGGCTTAAGGGGCCTGTTTTTTATTAGGCAGTTGTTTAATCCAAACCGCAATTCCCCACCAAGTCAGCACATGCTCACCACAAATTCAGTAATAATCAAAAGAATCATTTCGTTGAAATACCGAGAAAATCGTTTTATTCCAAGCTCTTCGTTCATGCAACTATAAACATGTTTTCCAAATATTTTTTAGGGTAGGACATAGGATGTCCTTTTCCCTTTTTATCTTGATGTTCCTCTTCTTGAAAAATGCCATTTATTCTTTTCATCCGCTGGGATAAAACTACTTGAACTATGGATATTGACATAATCATGATGTTGTGATTTAATGAGAATGAATTTAATATTATTCATTCTCATCTTGGAGGGCTAACACAATGGTAGATAAAAAAGCAGAGATTTTTAATTGCGGTAAAGAATTATTTAGTTCCAAAGGATTTAAAGATACTAATGTATCAGACATCACAAAGATGGTTGGAATAGGGGTAGGTACATTTTACAAATGCTACTCCTCAAAAGAGGAACTTTTTCTGGAGATTTTTCTTAAAGAAAATGAAAAGCTAAAAATGAACATCATGGAATCAGTTGATCTGGGTGAATATCCCATGAAAATGGTTAAAGATATCATTTCAAAAAATCTTGAAGGCATGAAATCGAATCCAATTTTAAATGAATGGTATAACAGGGAACTTTTTAGCAAACTTGAGAAAGAGTTTTATAAACTAGGCGGAATAAAAAGCATAAATGAAATAATGAATAGCAGTACAATGGATATTATTAAATTCTGGAAATCTGAGGGAAAATTAAGAAATGATTTGGACGATGATATGATACTTGCCATTTTCAATTCGATACCTTTTATTGACATACACAAAGAAGAAATAGGGGTTCAATATTTTCCCTATATTTTGGAATTACTAGAGGAATTTATTATAAAAGGTCTGACGGATTGTTGAAAAATAGATACGCTGTATTTATTTTGCTTTCATTCGTTCTAGAACTGGTAAGGTCTTTGCTCTAATAATGAAACAAATTAAGGAAAACTGAAAAATGAAAACTAAACTAATATTAATTTTTGTAATAATGATAATTGGAGTGATAGCAACCGTGAGTATCTTAGGATTTAAAATATTCTCTACATTTAGAGAAATTGATGAAGAAAAAGTATTTGTCATGGAAGAGATTAGTGAAATACAGGTGGATATGGTAAGAGAACGTTTACATGTTATACGAGCAAAAACAAGTAATGAGGTGCGGTTTCATTACTATGGTAAATCAAAGCAAGAGTTAAAACTTGTATCTGAAATTAGTAATAAAAAAATCGTAGTTGAAGCAAAGTGTGAGGCTAATCCACTACCTCGTAATTATGATCCAACGCCAGAAGATATGTATTTGGATATATATATTCCCGAGAATTATAATGAAAACATTTCTATTAGCTTAACAACAGGCAAAGTAGAAATTGATTCCATAGAAGTGGCAAGCTTTACACTTGATACAACTACCGGGGGACTTGAAGCGGATCAAATAAATGCCGCAAAAATTTTCATAAAAACAACTACGGGAAATATTAATATAAACAAAACTGATGCGGATGAGTTGGGTATCAAAGGCACATCGTCAGCGGTTAATATTGATGAATGTATCGTTGAATCAGCAAAAATCGAGACCACCTCTGGCGGAATTGACCTAAAGGAATGTAGTGGAAGCTTTAATATTAAAGCAAATTCTGGAGAAGTGCAAGTATCCTACAAAGAATTCGAGTATCAGAACATAAGCATAGCTACTTCATCAGGGAGTATAGCATTGCTGCTTCCCGATATTGCTGAATTTTCGCTTGAAGCCAATACTTCATCAGGAAAACTCAAGTCCGATTTTACTGTAAATACGATTGAACGCAAAAAGATGGCTGGACAAATTGGAACAAAAAACAACGAGGTGGCGCTAAAAAGCTCATCGGGAAGTATCAGTGTATTAAAAAAGTAAAGATGAATTTTGGCGCTCGATTCCACTCTTCCTCTATGTACTGCTCAGTACTGCTCATTCTTAGTTGACTCAGCCCAGAGGGCTTGCCGCCGATTTCGGTAAAGCCGCGGTTCAACGTCCATGACATAGCATTTTTCAGGTATAAAAGCAATACCATTTGCAAGCAAGGAATGGTATTTAACGCTGCACACCCCTTTAAATCAGATGGACATCACCTTCCGAGGCATAATGAATTCGTATCATTTCTTCGGTAGGGAGGCGAAAAAAGCTTTGAGCATTGATACAATGGTCAAAGCCTTTTTTGCCTATAAAGGGAAGTTCTGTGAACAGGAGGCAATTGCAAAAAATCTTATCAAATACAATTTTGTCAATAGATTTTAATAAAAAAACGAGTGATAGTGGTTTCTGACACCATATAGGCTAGAATACGGGTGCCAATTTTTAAAAACTCCCATTCTTGGTAGAGTTTAATCATATGTAATCATCATGGAGTATTGAAAACATCCTTTGCCTCTTGCAATTGGCATTGCAACCTGCTATTTTTAACGCTTTTTACGATAATCTATCTCTCTAGGCATGCCGCTGCGACTTTATTTTGCTAGGATAAGGAAAGTATTAATTAATTATTCTTGTTATTTAATTGTTTCTTAAATATAATGAAAAACAGAGTTGAAGAACATAAGTTTCCTAGCGATTGACCTATTCGCGCCATATTGACAGTAATTAGCACATACTTTACTATCAGGAATATATAGGGAAGCGCCGCTATGGTGCAATATTGGGCAAATTACAATAAAAAATATTACTCCATGATGGCAAACGAGATACTTTCTGAAGATCGATCCAATATTATGCTACCGTACCAACGTATATAAAGAGTATTGTTTGAATGTGAATCGACTTCACTCGATTCTGACGGCAGTACATATGGCACGCAAGGCAAGCTTCAGTTTAACATATATGGTGGTGGGGATACCATGAAGTTCACACATTCCCAATGGAACGACAAATCAATTAGATACGCTAATCAGGTTGTTCGGAGAAAATCTTAAATACAAAAAATAGACTGTTTTCTTTTATTACTATGTAGTGATATTTAGGTCGCTTGAAGGGAGAAACGCTAATGTATTGCAAAAAATGTGGAGCCATATTATCGGAAAACGACAAATTCTGCGCATCCTGCGGAACTGGGTTAGCTTCAAAATTTGATGAGGGCAATCCGAGAGCAATTGGTGGGTCTATTGGATTTTCAAGCAAAATCAATGACCCGGCCTTTACTAAATACATAAATAAAAGCAATCGATGGGCAGTCGTTTTTTCTGCAATTTTAGCAGTCGCAGCAATAATCGGCTTCTTTATTTACGGCGAAACCAGCTCTGAGATGGAAAATCCCCAGGCACTTTTTATTGGCATGGGCATTGGAGGCATGTTTGTAATTATTGCACTGTTTCAGGTGATTGCTAGAAAACGCAGTCGAACCTGGGATGGCACAGTGATTGATAAAACGGTTAAAAAGAAGAGCCGCAGGCAGAGCAGCGGCAGCGATACCAGCGATTATTACATACAATATTTTACAGAATATTCTGTAATTATTCGGGACAAGACCGGGAAAAAACACCGTATGGTTACAGAAGATGATGATACCGTTTATAATTATTATAAGATTGGTGATTGGGTACGTCATCACGCTGGGCTGAATTCCTATGAGAAATATGATAAATCGAAAGACAGCATTATCTTTTGCAACGCCTGCGCGACTCTATGCAGCATAAATGACGATGTTTGTTTTAGATGTAATTGTCCACTGCTTAAATAGTTTACCCTCAAATGCAATTTATTAATGCCGACATATTAAGCGCTTGCTTGGCGTTAAGCCCTTTTCACTTTGCAAGAAGCGAGTTCTCAAAATTTAAATATGGAATATAAGCGACTTACATCGTCTGGATAGCTGTGGTCATTATTACAGCGATTTCATATTTAATAAATTCTATATATCAACTACAAGTTTCGTCAAAACGCAAATCATATTATATTGAAAACAGCTCTTATCTTGTGGCTATTGTCTCAGCAATTCCCTTTGTGATTTTAATATTTTCCAGCAGAAACTCTACCTAAAAACAAAAACGAGAGGCATTAAACATGTATGATGAACTGACAGAAGTTGATATTAAAAAAATGCAGGAGGAAATTGACCATCGGTTTAAGGTTTTGCGGCCAGAGATGATAGAGGACGTAAAAGTTGCCAGAGCATTTGGTGACCTTAGCGAGAATTTCGAATATA
>CAYQPF010000262.1:0-4327 GCA_964419225.1 uncultured Candidatus Cloacimonadota bacterium
TTTCATGATCTTCGACCCAGCTTGCAAACCTCTACTGCACAATCCGGGTTAAAAATCCAATTTAATGAAATCTGTTATGACTGCAATGACAAAAATAACGCAATTACAGCCAAAAATAAATCCAAGGGTATTTTGAGAGAATAGTAAGAATATGGGAAAAATGTAGTATAGATTGGGATGTTTTTTGGTTAATGTTTAGGTCAGAAGAATTAGATAATTTACTGCAAGATAAAAGCAATTAGAGAAGAGGCAGAGAAAAACTGAAGGTTGATCCTTGCCCTTGAATACTTTCAAGCCAAATTTTTCCCTGATGGATATCTATGATTTTTTTGACGATTAGCAGACCAAAACCTGTAGTTGATTCGCCCGCTGTAGGAGTGGCACTGAATTTTTTGAAGTCATGGAATACTTGCTGAATTTCACGTTCACTAAAACCTTGCCCTGTATCCTTTATATGAACAATAAAATTCTTTTCTACGATTTCAAATTCAATTCTTACCTTTCCCCCAGGTTGAGTATATTTAATGGCATTTGTTGTTAGGTTATCCAGAACCTCCACAATTCTATCCTTATCAAATAAGACCTGTTTGTCGAAGTATTTTTCTGCAATGGAGAAATCTATATTCTTTTTTTGGGCCAGACTGTTGTAAAAATATTCTCTTTCAAAGATTATCAGAACCAGATAATAAGGAAATTTGTATAGAGTTATTTTTCCTGATTCTATTGCAGAAATATCGAGGAGCTCATGTACCAGCTGGTTCATTTTAACAGAAGTGTTTTTCACCAAAACCAGATCCTTTATCAGACCGGAACTATCAATAGTAGAAGCAGTAAGATTGTCCATCATAAGATCACAAAGACCCATAATGCACGCTATAGGATTACGCAGGTCGTGTACGACAATGCCCAAAAACTCATTTTTGGATTCATTAAGTCTTTCCAGTTCTTTTTTTTGGTTATCAATTTCATTGTAAGCCTGTGCTAATTCTATATTTTTGAAGCGATATATTTCTTTTTCTTTTTCTTTTTGTTCGATTTCAAATCTGGCTTGAAATTCTGATATGCGATTTTGCATTTGTTCATTGAAGATAGTGTTGGTTAACTCGACATACAATTTTTGATATTTATAGGCATTATCATAATTGTCCAGCTTTGCGTATAATTCAGATAGTTCCAAGTATAGTTCTTTGAGTTTATCCTTCGTTTCAAATTCAATTGCATAGTTAATAGCATTCAAAAAGTAAGTGATAGCTTCAGAAAATCTATTTTTAACAATGCAATAATTGGCCAAACCGCTAAGAGAAAAGGTGATATTTTTTTTTAGATCATGTTTTTCACAAAGAGCTAAAACATCTTTAAATGTTTCATAAGCCAAATCATAATGTCCCATTTCCATTAAAAGCTTACCTTTACTATTAGAAATGGAAATGAGAGTTTGGTAGTCTTCCTGATTCGTTTGTAAAATTCCTGAAGCTTGAGTAAAATGGCCCAGAGCAAGTTCCTGATAGTTTTCTTTTTCCGAGGAATTTTCGATATGTGCAGCTTTTGAAGCATAGATGAGTCCGATATTATTAAGGGTAAGAGGTAGGCTTTGGATATCGTTGACAGCTTCTCTGGTTTCCCTGGAACGATTATAGAAGTAGAGAGCATTATCATAGTCATGCAGGAAATTATAGATATTACCGATGTTATTCAGGCAATTGGCAATCAAAGTTTTGTCATCAATTGATTCTGCTAAAGAAAGGGAAGTTAAATAGTATTCCAAACCTATATCATAATTAGCAAGAGTTACTTCAATGTTTCCCAAAATCCTGTATATGAAAGACATTGTTTTATTATCCTGATTATCCTGAGTCAGAAGTAAAGCTTCACTGCAGTATTTTCGGCATTCTTTGAAAGCAGATTGCTGCCAGCAGTAAGTGATAATTTCAACATAATGTTCAGTCTTATCAAATGGTTCTGAAGTGTTGTTTATTTTTGTAAGTAATTCCTCAACAATATCTCTATTCATATAACCTCTGCGGGAATTAGATACAAGATGTAAAACTTCTGTCAAGCACAAAAAAAGCCGGTTTTCAAACCGGCTTTTAAAATGGTGGGTGTTGAGGGACTTGAACCCCCGACCACCTGCTTGTAAGGCAGGCGCTCTCCCAACTGAGCTAAACACCCTATGATTTCAAGATATATTTTCAAGCTTTTCTGTCAAGCTTTTTTTTCATTTTGGTCGGGGTGAGAGGATTCGAACCTCCGACTCCCTGGTCCCAAACCAGGTGCGCTAACCGGGCTGCGCTACACCCCGAAATGATAATTACAAAAAAGAACAGGAGTGTTTTATTGTCAAGCAAATTCCGGTTATGAGTATTGAATAGAAGCATAATAAAGATAGAATGGGAAGTTATCTTGGTCACTGGCAAGGAGTTATTGCAAGGTAGAAAAGAGTACATCAATTCCGGTTTTGATACATTTATCATTAGGTAAAAAGAAGGGAGAGTGGAGTTCACCTCCGGTACCGGCACCCAGCCAAAATAGTAAACCTGGATAAATTGAAGTAAAAAAACCGAAATCTTCACCGGTTAAAACTGTTTCAGCCTCAGTAAAAACTATATCGGACGGAAGATTTTGTTTAAACTTATGATAAATTTCCGGAGAGTTTAGAACGGGATCGTATGTTGAAAGGAACTCAGGTTTAATTTCTGTTTGATGAATATTTGAAATTGCATCACAGCAATTTCTAATCAAATCATTCATTCTAGTCCAGGAAAGTTTATCCAGAGTGCGATGAGTTCCCTGTAATAAACAGGACGATGCTAAGGCATTACGAACTTGTCCGCCTGTAATTTTTCCGATATGGAAAATCACAGGATTAGTGGCAGCAAAAAGCTTTCCTATGGAAGTATGCATGAGATTAATAAACTGATTAGCCATAATTATGGCATCTTTACCCTTATTGGGAAAGGCAGCATGGGAGCTTTCCCCGGTAAAGGTAATATCAAATTCCTGAGGAATACCAAAAATGATTCCAGGTTTGGTCGATACAGTACCAACCTCAAGATTCCCATTAACATGCAGAGCATAAGCAGCCTGGATAGAGTAGCTTTGTAGTATTTTAGTTTTTAAAACAGATTCAGCACCACCCATGCCTTCTTCAGCCGGTTGGAATAAGAAAAGACAATTTTGTTTAACATGATTTTGCAGGATTTTTTCAATCAGACCCAGTAATACCGTCATATGTATGTCGTGTCCACAGGCATGCATTATCCCGGTATGAGTTGAAGAAAAGTCACAGTTGGTTTTTTCCTGGATAGGCAGGGCATCCATATCAGCACGGTAAAGAATAAAGTCAGCGTTATTAACTCTATATTCAACAAGCAAGCCGGGAAAGGGGAATTTAAAAATCTTCAGGTTATGTAATGTCGTTAAAACAGATTCCAGCAGGGCCTGAGTCTTAAATTCCTGGAATGCAAGTTCCGGTATCTGATGAAGTATTTTCCTGATTTTAATTAAATCCAACATATCAACCTCTTAAAACAGAATTTCAATGAACATACTTAAAGAGAAAACTGTGATATCTCTTTGGGTATAAATGTTTTTATCTTTTTGATAGAATGTGTTTAAACCACCTTTGACATTTCTGTGGAACTGATAGCTGATATTTGGTTCAATTTTATAATTAATGGAATTTTTATTGACTGTTTTTCCATTGATGCTGGTTGTATGGCTTTCTTCTCTGCTATAAGTGATTGACAGGCTTGTTGTCGCCTGATTCTTCAGAATAATTCTTTTTGCCATGAAAGGTAGTTTTAACCCATTTTCCGCAGAAAAAGAATAAGTGACATTGGATGTAATGCTTTGCAAGTTAGAGATTATTTCAGCTTTCACTCCGTCAACTGTTTTTTGATTACTGTGATTAGCATTTAGAAGAACAGAACTTTGAATATCGTGTACCCAGTTCGCTCTAATTCCCAAGAGTGGCTTAAGTTCGTAACTGTTGGCAATAGTCTTGGGATTTTTAAAATCTTCGCCAAAAGTGTCAGTTTTAGTTTGGCTATAACCGCTGGTCAGAGTAGAGCTGGTGAGAATATCATCAATTTTGAGAAGGGTTTCGAGTCCGCTGTAACTGACACTTACATTCGGAAATGTGGTGGCAATGATTTTGCTTCTAACAGCATAGCTGGTGTTAACCACAATTCTGTATTGTGCCTCAGTGACCAAATCTTCCATAATGGGATACCCTGTTTTCAATGCGAGATCATCAACTGTTGTTCGTGCTGTGAACCCGCTTTTTTGATGAATATTACCCATCTGGAATAAGAAAGGTGCCCGATTT
>CAYQPF010000263.1:0-4298 GCA_964419225.1 uncultured Candidatus Cloacimonadota bacterium
GAAAGGGTGTTATGTCTATTTCTGCGACAAAGAACTGGAGGCGCATTTTGCGAACCAACTGGCACTGCCGATTCCGCTGGCACTGCCGATTCCGCAGGAAGGGCAGGCAGATGTAGAACAGCTGTTTAAACCGATGCCGACTTCAGGATCTCTGACCACAGACCCACGAGTCGAAGCCGAAGTAAACGACAATGTCAAATACATAGATTACCTGCCGCTTTATTCAATCAGGGCTGCCTGCGGAGCATTTGGCGAAGGCCAATATGACGAGGGAGAACTCGGCTGGGTGAAGGTAGAAGGCTTAGGGAAGCTAAACAGAAACATGTTCATAGTTCAGGCAAAGGGCAAGTCAATGGAGCCCCGCATTCCAGACGGCAGCCTTTGTGTATTCCGCACAAATGTCGTCGGCTCCCGAAACAATAAAATCGTCCTAGTTCAACACCGCGGCATCTTCGACTCCGACCACAACTGCAGCTATACCATCAAAACCTACACCAGCGAAAAATCCTACGACAAAGATACCGGCGAATGGATGCACGAAAGAATCGTGCTTAAACCGCTGAACTCAGAATTTAAGGCTATAACCATAGTGGTGGATGATAACTTTTCGGTAATAGGGGAGTTTATTGGAGTGGTGAAGGAGCTCCGGTAAACTTGTGGTTCACTTGCGACCTTCTCTATTGTTTGTATTATACCTATATTAATCTATTGATATTTTTATTACTTCTAAAATCAGTGCAATTGAAGCACAACCATTTCTAGGAAAATTAGTTTTGAGTGAGGGAAAAAGCGATGACGAATAGACAAGTTCTTTTGCAACTTTAAGATGAATAATGGATTGTATGATTTGCAAATATAAGTGGCAGTTTAGGGTGCTAAATTGATATATGACCATGCACCTGACATTTTTAAAAGCTTAATTTCCAGACCATCTTCTTAGCCATTCTGATTCGTCTAACCCAACTCTAGATAATTTAGCAGCATAAGTATTGGCTATTCGCTGTGCATGCGCATCCTTTAAATCTAAAATCCATTTAAAATTTTCATCAATCGTTTGGTCTTTGTAAAATTGGATAAAAAAATAATTTTTTGATTTTCCAAATTTTCTTGCATAAACGCAACCTTCTTTATTACCAATAAACTTTATAGTCCTCAAACAATGTGTTTCTATATCTACTCTAACTTTCTGAAACGAATCTTCTGTTGGGAGAACAAAGTTGAAATTCTTGTTTTCTTCGGAGTTTACCAAAGGAAGAAATAAAAATCGCCTTGGATTTCCATCTAATCTGACACTATCACACTTTTGTTGAACACACAACCAATATGCTTTTGAACGTTGCCCTTGTATTATAGAACCTAAAGTAAGTCGAGGTATATAGGTTGGATTTGAAAAATTACTTTTATGATGTGTTAAAACTGAGAATTTTTCTTCCAGACTGATGTCAACGTTTTCATCCGGGAGAAAATAATTTATAACAGCAATTTTCTTATGGATTTCTTTATTGTAAAGATTCAATAATTTATCATTATCAATTTGAATTAAAGGGAATTGCTGAGCCCAAATTTCCTTAGCCATTTTTATAAATCCGTCCTGTTGCCATTTAATAATTTCAGGTTTAGAAATAGTTAATCTCCTACTTTGAACACTCATTTCCTTTGATGAAAAAGAAAAGTTTTCAATCCATTTTTTTATTGGTTTAATTGAACATTCGAGTTCTATATAGTTATAATCAAGAATTGCTTTTATACTATTTATTATTGATTCCTTTAGTAATTCACCAGCATCATCAACAACTGGAAGTAAGCTCCTATGTGCAAGAAATGCAGGATCTAGCTGTTTATTGAATTGATCCAATAATTTATGGGTATTTTGTCTAATCACAGAAATTGATCGGATTGCTGCATTAGAAACAAGTCCTGATGTTATGCCTGTAAACTCATGTATTAAAGCCTCAACTAATTGTTCTTCTTTAATATAGCGATGTAAAAGATGGTGAGGGATAGAGATGTCTGTTTTAGCATAAACACTTATTAGTGTAGACCCATATCTGATTGAGCAACCATGAGCATCGTTAGGTTCAAATGGAACTTCAGGAAAAGCAGTAGTAATCTTATTAATTATTGATACTAAATCTGGTAATCCAGTGTAAATCAAAATGACTTTAAGACTTTTTTTATCCTCGTCAATAAGTTTTTTTAAAATTTGTAAAATAAATTCTCCATCATCACTCTTTACTTGCCAATCTAAAATCATCGCATCTGATTTTCTAAGATTTTTAAAGTAGATTTCAGGTTGTAATGAATCATCAAGTGAAATTAGCGAGCAGGGAATTCCCCTAGCCATAAATCCATCTAATATTGGCTTTACATTAATTACCTTTTCGGAAGGATTTATTTCAGGGCTAATATTTGATTCTGCACAAGTTTCTCTTGTCGGAGTCACAATCCTAGCGGGTAAAGCATCTGTATTGAAATCGATTCGGTCATCTGCAAGAACTACATTATGTAGAAATTCACAAACAATATCTTGGGATAAATCAGTGAAAGAGAGCATCGTATTATTGGCTTAAATAGATTTTAAATGTGACTCCCTGATTTAGCTTAGGAGTATCAATAATTATTTCATATCCTACCTTTCTTAAAACTTCACGAGAGATATACAACCCAAGTCCGGTCCCATTTGGTTTTTTAGAAAACCCTGCTTCGAAAATAATTTCATGTTCTCTGATGTCTATTTCAGGTCCATTGTTAGAAATATAAAATCCTGAATCATCTGAATCAAATTTAATAATTCTTGGTAATGGTTTGTCTTTTAACCAGAAAATGGCATTATCCACTAGGTTTACAAAAACGGGGTATAATGTTGATGGATAACCCAATATTTTCTTTTGGTTAAACCTTTTAGTCGAATCTATAGTAATAGCGTGTCTTTTTTCACTTATTCGTTCAAAAAAGACATCCCTAACAAAATCGGCAATATCTTTTCCAGTTATTTCTACTTCGACAGGATTAGCACGCCGATTCAAGGGAGCAAATAATCTTAAATATCCATTAAGATGATCAAAATTTAATTTAATATGTTCATAAATACCTTGAAGGCCCTGATTAACATCTGCCCAAGCTTTCAAACTTCTGAGTTGTGTTTGAATTGACTTTACGGATGAATTAAACTCATGTTGAATAACACCAACTGCAAGTCCCATTTGGCTTAATTCGAGATCAGCTTCAACTTTTTCTCTTAATAAGACTATCTCTTCTTCCATCGCATTTGTTATGTCGGTATTAGAGTAGTCTTTAGTCGTTGAGATATTACTTATCTGGTAGCGTATACTATCCAATATGGATTTAGCATTTTCAGATTCTTCAATTAAAATATTTTCTAATCGGGATCTTTCAGTAACTAAATTCTCATCTGTGATTTTACTGGGTTCAATATGTGCAAGTTCATTTTTTACGAATCTAACTTTTTCCTCGTAGTCTTTAACAATATCCTTGGTGAGTTGAATAATTTTTATTGATATACTATTAACTGAGTTACGTGTTTCACTCGTTTCAGAAATAGTTATTTTCTTATATTCGTCAATTGTGTTTTCCAAAGAAACGACTAATCTTTTCCGGCGATCAATATTAAGACCTTTTGTAAAAAATGTAAATAAATTATCAATATTAATTTCTGCGGGCTTAAAAAGGCTTGTTTCTAACTCTATGTATTTTTTTTGATATGCCTCAAAGTCATATGCTAATTCTTTATTCAAAGCCACTCCATTCGGTTTTACAACTTTGTAATTTTGTCTAATATCGGATAACTCTCTTCTGATTTCTTTTTCATTTCTATAGACTTCATCGGACAGAGCATCAATATCACTAATTTGAGATATGTACTCAAGTTTCTTTTTCGTTTTTTCAAGCACTATTTTTAGTTCAGTCTGTGGCTCATTATTTTGAACCTTATTAAAAAAGACTTCTAATTCATTTTGAAATTTTTGTTTCTTTGCTCTGGATTTTTTTTCTTGGATTTTAAGAAGCTCATACCTTTTTTGGATTTCGTCACGCTTCGCTTTCCATACTTCAGAAAGGGGACCTGCCTGGTTCCCCCATCTTTCAGAATCTCTAAAAAAATCGGCAGCCATTTGAACGAAGAAATTTTTAAGGATCTCTTGAAATTGCCGATATGCTTTATTTTCCCGAAAACCTTCTCTTCCTGCCTTTTCTACTAATTCAGGATTATTTGATTTAGATACACTTATCGCACCGAATAATCTTCTGTAAGAGAAAAAATAATAACCAGCACTTTTATT
>CAYQPF010000264.1:0-4215 GCA_964419225.1 uncultured Candidatus Cloacimonadota bacterium
AAACTTATTAAGTGTAAAAAATAATTTATCACCCTGTTATTACAAATGGAAATATGTTCCGATTGAATTTGATAGAACAAAGAATGGTTTTAGATTACCTACTGAGGCAGAATGGCAATATGCAGCTCAAGATGGAGAGAAGAGTAAGAAATATTTTTACAGTGGGAGCAATGATCTCAATGAAGTTGCGTGGTATCAGGGTAATGATGATCAGAGGACTAAGCCTGTCGGTATGAAAAAGCCAAATGAATTAGGCATTTATGATATGACCGCGAATGTTTCAGAATGGTGTTGGGATAAGTATCCTGTTAATAAATCAGTAAAATCAGCCTATTACCAAAGGTTAATAATGAAGGAATTCAGAATTATAAGAGGAGGTAACTGGACGAGTACAGCCAAAGACTGTCTTGTCACCAAGCGGAGCTATCATTACCAGAATGCCCGGCACAATCTGACAGGTTTCCGTTTGTGCAGAAGTTTAGGTGTTAGGGGTTAGGTATTAGGTGTGGATATTTGTGTCTGGTAGAGACAGGGCATGCCCTGTCTCTACGGTACAATCCATATTTTTTTGAATCACAGAAGGGGGTGAAAGAGGTTTTACGTCACCTGTGGAAACAAAAAAGGTGACTCTTGCGAATCACCTTATACTAATAATTAATTCAAAGATTCTTCCCGCAGGATTTTGCGTATCATTTTCCTGCCCAAAGTGTATTTCTCATTCAGGCTAAGTTTCCCTAATCCTTCTTTCATATCCATAGATGTCAGAAGTAGTTTTCTGTAATCAGTTGTGACAACGCCGTAATTCATAATAGAAAGAGAGATAGTCTGCCAGGTTTTATCCGGGTAGGTATATGTTCTAAGAGCTGAATCAACGATACTTTGATAAAAACTAGAATCATTTCCATTTTGATAATCTCCCCACGCATACTGTAAGGTAACATTTCCTGTATAGGCCCAGGTAATGGTCGGAGTACGCAGGTTAGAATTCATCGAAAAACTGGTTATCTTGGGACAAGTCTTTATGGTTGAGGCATAAACCAGATTATTGATGGTGATTTGGACCGGGTAACTTACATTTTGGGCAACATTTGGCATTAATCCGAAATAGCCGTCTTCTGTTTGGGTTAAATCAATACTCTGATCATTAAAAAGAACTGTAGCTGAATTGACAGTAGTGGATGAATTCAAAGAAAAGATATTTATCCCATAACTAGTAGTATCATAGGGATTAGGAATTACTTGTACACCAAATGTATAACTTGATGCCAATGGGTCAACAACACTGGCGGGAGTGCTGCTTTTGCTTTCTTTCTTACTGCAGCCTGCTAAAAGTAGTACAAGAAAAACGAGAATAATTGTGACATTAAAAAGATTTTTACGCATCTTTTATTACCTCCGAATTTATCCTGTCAGGCAGGAATAGTGAACCAATTATTGTTCTGTGAAAAAAACTGTAAAGAGAAATATTATAAAGTGGGCAGTAGGCAGTAGGCAGAGGAAAGGGCGAATCATTGTAGAGACAGGGCATGCCCTGTCTCTACCGTACAATCCATATTTTTCTTTCAGGTCCTAATCAATTTCACTCAACATTTCAGAGACTTTATCCCAACCCTGAATAATCGTATGATTGATTTCATCTCTCCTTTTGTCGGCAAAGATGAGACCTGCTTTCAAATCTTTATCCATTACCTTGCGTAAATAAGTAATATTTTTGAAATAGTCTTTATTAATTGTGGTTCCGGATTTGATTTCCAGTGGAAAGATATTTGTTCCACCAGAGACAATCAGATCAATTTCATGTTCTTTGGCATCCCTGTAGAATGTTATAGGAGGCACTAGTCCGCGATTGAAATAGTGTTTTACAGTCTCAGCAACAATAATAGTTTCAAAAACAGACCCTCGAAGAGGATGATTTTGCAGATCTTTCTCATTGCGGATACCAAGGAGATAAGAAGCTAATCCCGGATCGTAAAAATATAGTTTGGGCGATTTAACTAAGCGTTTATTCAAATTTGCATGATAGGGTTTGAGCAAATAAATTATAAAACTTGCTTCCAGTAAAGAGATCCAGGCTTGAATAGTCTTTTGATCGACCCCGCACTCTGTTGCTAAAGAGCTTATGTTCAAGATAGAACCAGTTCTTCCGGCACAGAGTCCGATGAATTTTTCAAATTCCCTGAGGTTCCTGATCTGCATTAAAGCTCTTATATCCCGCTCCAAATAAGTTGCAACATATGACGAATAAAATAATTGGGTTTCAATTTCATTGTTATATAAGCGGGGATAGAATCCTTTGCAGGCATAATACTCCCAGGAATTATTATTAAAAGTGTCTATCTCTTCAAGACTAAAAGGCAGTAATTTGAACATTGCTGATCTGCCGGCAAGTGACTGGCCTATGTTCTTCATATATTCGAATTGATTTGAGCCTGTTAAAATTAATTTACCTACACTATTAGTTTCATCAATAAAAACCTGTGCCCAGGAGAGAAGTTCGGGGCATTTTTGAATCTCGTCAAAAATGATACCATTTTCCAAGTTCTTGAACATAATCCTTGGATCAGATTGTGCTTTATGTAATACTTCAGGATTTTCGAGATTAAAGTACTCATAATCAGGGAAAGTCATTTTCGCCAGGGTTGTTTTTCCGGACTGTCTAGGGCCTGTAATGGTTAACACCGGAAATCCTTTAGCAGCTTTAGTAAGAGCTTTCTGCATGTGTCTTATGATCATACACCCTCCATAAACGGTACAATATTGGAGTACTACTCCTAATTTGTACCATAAATTATCTGAGAGTTCCTGTCAAGTCACATTTTAAAAAGTGTTCTGCAAAAAAAAACAAAAAAGGTGACTCTTGCGAATCACCTTAATATTTATTGTCCAGTAGGGCAGTTTAACTTCACTGACACCCGACACCTGGCACCTGATACCTGTTTCTATAAGACTACTGTTTCCTGATATTCGCCGAAGACATCACGCATTACCTGGCAAATCTCGCCGAGTGTGGCATATTGTCTGACTGCATCAAGGATGAGAGGCATCAGATTTTCTTCAGTATGGCAGGCTTTTCTGATGGTTTCCAGTTTTTCTGTGACCAGGGTATTATCTCTTTTGGATTTAACAACCTGGATCTTTTGTTTCTGGGTTTCGCCAATAGAGAAATCAACCTTGAGCAATTCGGGTTTGGGTTCATTCTCTACGATAAATTCATTAACACCAACGATGATTCTGCTCTTATCTTCGATACTTCTTTGATATTTATAGGAGCTGTCCTGGATCTGCTGTTGCGCAAAGCCTTTTTCGATAGCTGAGATCATTCCGCCCATAGTTTCAATCTTGTTGATGATTTCATCGGCTTCATTGATCATAGTCTGTGTGAGGGATTCAACATAATAAGAACCGGCCAAAGGATCGATAGTGTTGGTTACACCGCTTTCGCAGGCAACGATCTGCTGGGTTCTCAGAGCGATCTGGACAGACTGCTGGGTCGGTAAAGCCAAAGCTTCATCTCTGGAGTTGGTGTGCAAAGACTGTGTTCCGCCTAAGACAGCGGCTAAAGTCTGGATAGCGACTCTCACGATATTATTGTCAGGCTGTTGAGCTGTCAAAGTACAGCCGGCAGTTTGGGTATGGAATCTGAGCATTTGGGATTTAGGATCGGTTGAGCCGAATTTCTCATGCATGATCTTGGCCCAAAGATATCTGGCGGCTCTGAATTTGGCAACTTCTTCCAAAAGATCGTTATGAGCATTGAAGAAGAAAGATAATCTGGGTGCAAATTCATCGACTTTCATCCCGGCTTTGATGGCAGCTTTGACATATTCGATACCGTCAGCCAAAGTAAAAGCTATTTCCTGAACAGCTGAGGAACCGGCTTCTCGGATATGATAGCCGGAAATAGAGATTGTATTCCACTGAGGTACATCTTTGGCACAATAGGCGAAGATGTCTGTGATCAGACGCATGGAAGGTGTGGGGGGGAAGATATAGGTTCCGCGGGCAATATATTCTTTGAGCACATCGTTCTGGATAGTGCCTTTAAGTTGGTCAGCTGCAACGCCTTGTTTTTCAGCGACAGCGATGTACATAGCCAATAAAACAGCAGCAGGAGCGTTGATGGTCATGGATGTGGAAACTTTGTCCATGGGAATACCAGCGAAAAGGACTTACATATCAGCCAGAGAGTCGTTACCTACACAGAATTTACCGATC
>CAYQPF010000265.1:0-1265 GCA_964419225.1 uncultured Candidatus Cloacimonadota bacterium
AAGACATTGGGGATGAATTAGTGGTTCACCTCCGGATAAGCATACTCTTTTAACCCCCAATGGCAGTCCCTGACTAATGAGAGAGTACATATGCTCGGCAGAAATCATTCGTTGACAATCCGGTCCTGCCTCTGATGAACAGTGTTTACAATTCAGCAGGCACTTATGTGTTATTTCAATAAATAACTCATGTAGTCTCATTTGTACCCCACTCCTGACATTTCTAACTAAACAGGAATAATAATTGTATCGTTAATCACGCCGTATATCTATAGATCAAAAGCAATTTGGACCACTCGACCAATAATAATTAACTCACCAGTTATAGTTTTTCCGGTTAATTCCTTTATTAATATTGGATGCTTAGTAATAACTTCTCCAAATTGAAGAGATTTACCCTCTACCGGCTGAAATAGAACATGAAGTGCTGGTTCGATTGCCTGATTTTGTTGAACGAGAAAAACGATTGGATTTGAAAACAGTTTTTTATCAGGAATAAACCATAAATAGTTCCCCTCGTTGAATCCAGGATTAACGTACGGAACAATTTCTTCAAGCACTAGACTAGCGTATGATGGGTCGTTCTTATATTTAGGGATGTAGGAAAGTTCATGTTTTTTCCCTTTTAGTCTTCCCCACCCAATGCCCTTACTAAGCTCAACGTTTTCGTTAACAAGTACTTGAACATCCAAATTTAAGGCCACTGCAAGTTGAAGTAAGTTTTTATAACGGGGAAGTTTTTTTCCGCTTTCATACTGACTAATACTGCTCTTACTTAGACCTACTCGTTCCGCTAAGTCATCCTGAGTCATATTCAATTTGATTCGTGTTTTCCTGATCATGTCTCCAAGTGCCATATTTTACCACATTACCCTTGTTTAATTGTAGTTTACCACTAGTTAACATTGAAGTAAATTTAAACTTTATTTAATTATAAATGATAATTATACTATATGAACTTAAGCCGTTTTCAGCGACACAAATAAGCCCACCAACAAAAGCTAGTGGGCTTACAAAAATTTTATATCAATTAAATGTTTTCAATATTTTGATTATTCCTGCAAGGAGTATATTTCAAATTTATTAGTTACGCTATCTTCACCACGCTTATTTGAATCTAATTTATTATCATTAAATTTAAATGTATATACTATTTTGTTTATTTTCAAAGTAAATTTTAACTCAAACGTTCTTGTCCGATCAAAAACAGCACTTCTAAGAATTGTATGCCATTTTCTAAAAATCTTTTTTGCATATTTATCAGC
>CAYQPF010000265.1:1275-4199 GCA_964419225.1 uncultured Candidatus Cloacimonadota bacterium
AAAAAAAAGAACTTCCTAAAATTTTATTTAATTTTTTTAAAAGTCTTTTTTGAATATTTTTAGGCATCAATAATCCCGTTATACTTAAATGAAAATTTTATTGATGATTTACTAAATTTATTAATAGAAATACATTTCTGATCATTTTCGCCTTCACTTTTCATTTCATTAAAGCTAGGTCTGTCCCATTCTTGGAGTTCATCACATAAAATCAAAAAAAATGCCAGTGTGTTTGCTTTTAAATGGTATACTTCAGGACAAGTATGCGCCGCTATTGATCTCAGAATCTCCCGTCTAATAACAAATTGCCGTGCATCTTCAAAAGATAATCTATTTGTTTCGTGCATATTAAAATCGGATTCAAGAAAGAAAAATAGTGATTTAAGTAATATAGAACAACTTATGATTCCATGACTATAGTATTCAAATGATTTTGCAAATTTCAGATAATACTTTGATTGTATTGTTGTATAATAAAATCGATCTTCCATAAATAATTTTTTTAATATAGGATCTAACTCAGATGCATTCACATATTCTGCATATTTTTTTCTTAATTTATTTAATTCTCCCTCATTTTCAATATCAATTTTTGAACTTATAAAGTCTAATAAGAATTTGTTAATAAATTGATGTTCCAAATGAAAAGATGCTGAAAATTTCTGTATATTCATCTTTCCTAAATGTCTAAACATCTTTTCTACTGAGTCATTAATCTGTTCTGCTTTTTCGAGAGGATATCCTAAATCATGGCATAAAGCAATTATTGCCCACATTGAAAAAGTTTCTTCTTCTGTAAATTCCTTTTTATCAATGCTCAGCGTAGGTAGCTCTATATCATTAATATTAATTCCTAAACTCGGTTCCGCATATAGAATTACAATTCCTAATAACCATACTCGGAAAACATGTATAACGTGATCTCTATAGCCACTGTCAACCCCATAAAGAACCCCTTCAAAATCGGTAAATTCATTGAAGTATTGTTTAAGTCTGTCAAGTCCGAATACAAAATCATTATTAATATCCCTTCCTGTTTGCTTGGCATTAGGATTCCTTCCCCAGTGGGATAATTCCCTATAATCACAGCTTTTGAGGTTTAGTATAGAATCCTGAAGAATATTTACCCAAGCTGGAAGAATCCTTTGGGTTATATCTTTGCTTCTAAACGATGAATTATCATTAGCTAGTAGATCAGCAATTTGTTTCAACATATTAACTGTGTCCATATGCAAAAAATCATCAATAGCTTTTTTACTTATTACAGTATCAATTAATTGTTTATCGTTTATATCCATTAAACCCATCCTTCCTCTTACGACATCATCGTACAACTGTTTTACTAATGGTAGTCTTTAGAAGTTTCCATACTGCAAAAAGTGGCTTCCCCCGCTACACTCGTGAGCATCATATCTTGGATCTCTTAAGTTTGGTAGGAACCAATTATATAGAAGCTCCATCTATTTCTCCCGACATTAATGTCGGAAACATCCTATAATTCGTATGCACTCAAGAAAACTCTTTAATCGTTTTCCTCGAAGTCTGCTATACCCATTTGTGTTAGTTCGTCTGCATAATCACTAGCGTACCGTTTCTCTATCTCGGCTAAAGCAATCTCAACCTCGCCTCTTTTAGTGGCAAATGACAAGTGTAAAAATACAAAAAACTATTTACAGGCCTACTTCTATAAATAACTCTCGATAACGGCTTTCTTCTTTGGGTTTAGAGATACTTGTCCTTTCCTAACATCTACTATAATAAACCCTTCTTGAGAGAGTTCTTTTAATTCTTTCTCAACTCCCTCAATGTCTTTGCAATAATGATTGCAAAGCGCGGATATGGGTACCCGGTTATTGCCCCAATTATCTTTTTTTATGAGAGCCATCAATATACTCCTCGATTTGTCATCAATTACATTTCGTTTGTTGAAAGCCAGAATTGATTCATCGACTCCTTCAAGAATTTTGTCATAACTATCTATTCCAAAATAGTGGCTGTGAGTGTGTCGAATAGTTGAAACATCTGATGATCCTATCATTACGACCTCATATCCCTCTTCAGCGGGCCAGTATTTTTCAGTATCCGCATATTTTTCACTGGCCTCATTTGGTCGGCGGGAAATCAGCGTCCATCCTTCAAAACACCCAGTATTCCAATTGAATATGAGCATCCAATTACTAAATTTTCCTAGCAGTCTCGAGTCTTTTGCTACCATAGCTTTAATAAAATTCTCTTCTATACGACTATCTAAAACGCTATTCTCATCTGTCTTTCGAATAATCTGCTCTGCGCGTAAACGAAGTGAATTGATTTTCTTTATGACAGCCGCAGTAGGCTTTCTTCCCGCCTCAATTTCATAAAATGCATCTGATGTAATTTTAAAATACCCGAGTACATCACGGTGTCCTTCCGATTCCTTTAGGCTTCGTCTATAGATAATGGAGACTCTTTCCACACTTTCAGCCCAGTAGTGCTGAATTCGGCTACGTATTTGTATCTCAAGGAAGCAACCGGATCGCTCAACGATAATGTGGATAGCTCTATATCCTGTTTGATCTCTTCCCTTTTCCCTATAATCGGTAATTCTCTTTATCTTGAAGTACTTGCTACGTACCAATTTGTTTTTTATATGATTTAATAGTTCATCAACGATACTATTGTTTTCAACAATTATTCTGCATCCACCAATATCCTGAAGTTGTGATAATCTAACCGTCAATCTTATTAACTTTCGTAGTATCTGTGGCTTTCTTTTTAACCTTTGAGCTATATAGTACTCGTTGGAGAATTCCGCTAACCATTGCTGGAGTTTCAACGTTGTGTCCGTAAGGGCTTGCAGATGGTTCTTTCTGTATTCATTGGCAATGTCATCATTTTCAATAAATTCCTCATCAGAGCTCCATGTCTTTTTCGATACTATTTGC
>CAYQPF010000266.1:0-4167 GCA_964419225.1 uncultured Candidatus Cloacimonadota bacterium
TGTACCATGATTCAAAAATATCAGGAGAGTACTACCGTAATCGCTTGCTTTTCGGACAGTATCTCCTGCAATGACTATATCGAAACCTTTTGTTTCCTTTGTGAAACGGTAACCTGATTTTTCCCATTCGCTGATGATCTTTGATCTGTAGGGGAATTCGAAGATTAAATACTTGATTTTCTCCATTTCCAGAGAAAACCAGACATCATACTTTTCGTTATGCAGGAGTAATTCAATAATAGGGTCGAATGCCGCCTTGTGATAGGCGTATCCGACCTTAAAAAGCAGTTTTATTTTCTTCAAGAATAATCCTTAAATCTGATCGTAATATTCCAGACCAAGATGAGTGATCATATCTTCTTTCATCATATATCTGAGAGTATTTTTCATTTTGGTCTGTTGGATGAACAGATCATTTTCAGGAGTTAGTTCCGGAGCAGTCATAGGTGATTTCCAGAAGAAAGAAAGCCATTCCTGCACGCCGAACATATCACATCTGTGAGCCAGATCGGTAAAGAGGATAAGATCCATCAATACCGGAGCAGCCAGGATCGAGTCACGGCAGAGGAAGTTGATTTTGATTTGCATGGGGTAGCCAAGCCAGCCGAAGATGTCAATATTATCCCAGCTTTCTTTATTATCTCCGCGAGGAGGATAGTAGTTAATTCTTACTTTATGGAAAATATCACCATATAATTCCGGGTATTTATCTTGTTGAAGAATTGATTCCAGAACAGAGAGTTTGCTGACTTCTTTGGTTTTGAAGGATTCTGGATCATCCAGAACCTCTCCGTCACGATTACCAAGGATATTGGTGGAGAACCAACCGCTCAAGCCCAGCATTCTTGCTTTTAACCCGGGAGCGATAATGGTTTTCATTAAAGTTTGGCCGGTTTTGAAGTCCTTACCACTTACAGGCACTCTGTTTTGGATAGCCAGAGTCCTTAAAGCGGGAGTGTCCACTGTGAGGTTGGGGGCTCCATTCAAGTAAGGAATTCCCATTTTTAAGGCGGCATAAGCATAGATCATGGAAGGAGAAATTGCATCATGATTGGCTTTCATCGCTGCTTCAAAAGACTCTAAGGTATCATGTACAGGATTTGGTTCGATGTAGATCTCAGTCGAAGCGACCCAGGCCATGATCAACCGGTTGATATTCTTTTCTGCTTTGAACTTTTTGATATCTTCCATCAAAAGTTCAGCATATTCCATTTTGTTGGAAGCTTTTTTAACGTGAGTTCCATCTAATTTCTTTACATATTTGGGATCAAAAACAGCTTTCTGAGGTTTGGTTTTTCTCAGTTCAGGCTCAATTTGATCTAATAAGGTTTTTTCTAATACTCCGGCTTTCAATGCAGCTTCGTAAGCATCAGCTTCGAAAATATCCCAAGCCAGAAATTCGATGTCTTCCAGTTTTGCCAGGGGGACAAAATCTTTGATCAACGGACTTCTATTTTCTGTCCTTTTTCCCAAACGAATTGTCGCCATCTGAGAAACAGAACCGATTGGTTTTGCGATTCCTTTGCGTATTGCTTCGACGCCGGCTATAAAGGTAGTTGTTACTGCACCCAGTCCAACTATTAAAACACCGAGCTTGCCTTCAGCTTTTTTAATTTCTTCACCTCTAAGCATTTATCCTCCCTTTTCGTATATTAAAATTTAATGATTTATTTTAATAAAGTGAACTTGGAGTCAAGAGAAAAAAGTGTGTTTAATTATTAATGTGGGTAGGGAGGGTGTTGAAAGCTGTTAAATGGGGGGAATGGTTAGTGGTTCAATGGTAATGGACAATATTGACAGTATGGACTTAATGGACTAAATAAAGGGAAATTACTGATTCCAGATAAAGAAGTTGATAAATGAAATCCCCCGAATTATAAACTCGGGGGCTTGTTTAAGAGTTTGGTTATATCTTCTTTTTCTTTATTTTAGTTACTTTTTTGTTATCCTTTACCCTTGTTTGCTCAACTGGTACAGGAGGACGGGCCAGAATTGCCGGGCTACTGACTGTAGCTGTAGAAGAGGTTACCTTGAAGAATTTTCTGCTGATAGATGAACTGTTGAAAGTATAGGTATGATCAGCTACAGTTATATAGGTATCAGACCAGGTTATGGCATCATCTGAAGTGTAGATATGATATTCAGGCGATCCCATATCATCCCAGGAAAGGGTTACCGTTTCGGCAAATGATCCATTCTGAATAGTTAAATTTGTGGGGATAACCAGGTTGATAGTCTCAAATTTGATATTATCCAGATAAAGATTATTGCCATAAGCACTAAGTGCACGGAAAATAACCATGTTTGTACCAGAAGGTAAATTTAAAGATTTAGTTGCCCATTGAGTAGCATTAGGAGTAAAAGGGCTGCTTAATGGAGAGGCTGTAGTTAATGGACCGCTCTCACCACCCTCATAAATGATCAAACTGCTATAGTTAGCACCATTATCCGTGGAGGAGAGGATTTCCAGTTTATCAATATCAGAAAGTGAACCACTATATGCTGCATAAGCATGATCAAAGGATAAAAGTAACTGACTTATCCCTGAATTAAGTATAGGTGATATTAGATCAAAGTTAATTCCAGAGGCAATGTACCAGAAATTGGCCATAATAGACCCCGTTCCTTCAACACCAAAAGCATTTACAGTATTTCTGACCCAGGCTGGAGTAGTTGCAGGTATTGTCCAGTTTAAGGGAGGGAATGTAGTACTGGAAAAGTCCTGAGTGTATGGGAAAGTGTGAATGGAAAGATCGGGTTCTGTCTGGAATGAAAGAGGTGGATCTGTTATCACGAAATTATTGTTAGCATCCACTGCTTTGACAGTCCAATACCAGATTTCATCATAATTAAAGGTTAATCCACCCTGAGTTACAGGATTGAAAGTTGTTGCTGTAATATTACTGATAATAATGGGGGTTGTATTGGAATCAGTTAGATATAGATTAAGAACATAGTAAACAGGTGTAATTCCTACAGGATTTTGAGACCAGGTGAGGTTGAAACCACTTCTGGCCAATCCCGTAGCCCCGTTGGCAGGATAAGTTTGAACAGGAACTCTAAACTCATTGACATGCTCCCAGGTCGAGTGTGGATAGCCCGCATTATCCATGGATGAGATATTCCAATAGTCATTCGTTCCATTTGCTGTTTCATGAGCAAAATCCCAGCCTGTAAATGTTGACTGCAATTTCATTTCAGCAGTAGTTTTTCCGGTACCACCATAGGAAGAGGCAATACCTGAGGTTTGTGTATCCCAGAAAGAATTAGTAACAGTTCCTCCGGATGCACCGCAAAGACCACCTCTTTGCCCACCCGCAGTTGTTCCGGTAGCAAAGCAGTTGGTAATAGTTCCACCACCATGATATCCGACCAGTCCTCCGATATAATGGACACCACTGGCAGACGCTCTGGAATAAGAATTGGTAATTGAAGTATAGTTTTGTCCAACTAAACCACCAATGGTATTTTCAGAACCAATAACGCTACCGCTACTAAAACAACGATTGACAGTACCTTCATTCCAGCCAACTAACCCGCCTGTCCAGCCACCACCGGCAACGGTACCCGATGCAGAGCAGTTATTAACGGTACCCAGGTTTGTGCCAACAAGCATCCCGACTCTCCGATAACCGTAAACAGAGCTGCCTGAAGCAGTTTCTAACCTGAGATTCTCGATAACAGAGCCTGTTCCGGTGTAACTGAAGAAAGCACATTCATATACTCCGGGACTGTTGATTTTTAACCCGCTGATCTTATGATTATTGCCGTTAAAATAGCTGTAAAAAGGAGTACCGCTTCCGCCAATCGGTGCCCATCCGGCATTACCCCAAGCCATATAGCCTTCTCCACCCATGGCAAGATAAGTTGTTAAATTAATATCATTCATGAGTTTGAAGTAAAATCTTGTTGTAGTACTGCCTAAATAATTACGGACATTATTCAATTCTCTGGCTGTACTGATCTGGAAAGGATCTGTAGCTGTTCCTGCACCGGATGAAAAACCGTAACCTATTTTGATGTTATCAATATATAAGTTATTTCCGGCAGCACTGATACCCTTGTATTTAATTCTGTTCGTCCCTGCCGGTAAAACAAGATTTTTTGTTGCCAATTGGGTTATACCTGGTGTTAAAGCAGTTGCTTGTTGAGCTCCAGTAACCATGG
>CAYQPF010000267.1:0-4144 GCA_964419225.1 uncultured Candidatus Cloacimonadota bacterium
CAATAAGTAATAAGTACTTTCCTGATAATCATCCAGAACTTCAAAGTTTGTCATTCCCAATAAAGGAAGATCCTTACTGTTTATTTTACAAATTGAGAAATCATTGTTGAAATAAAGGGGGGTCATCTTATATTCAGAGAATTTCTGTTGCTCACTCTGGTCTGAATTATGAATTAAAACAAGTTTATCTCCTGCATAAATGCCGGTAATCAGAATCATCTGAACAGTAACCGTAAACAAAATCCTTCTAAACATGTTGCCTCCTTTTCTTTTTGAAGTTCTTTGCTATTTTACTTAACTACCGCCTATTCTCTTTCTCAACTGACACCCGATACCTTCGCTTGTCCGTGTCGGTCAGTGAAAGTCCCTGTTAGTTTGTGTAGTACTACTTTCCCCGAAGCATGGTAGTTTACTCATGATCATGCTGCTGGATGCTAATCCTCACTTCAGCAAAATCATCTTACGGGAAATTGTTTTAGTTTCTGTTTTCAATCTGTAAAAATAAATGCCTGATGTTACAGAATTCCCTCTCTGATCTTTTCCATCCCAAGTCCTTGAATTGTAGCCCTGCTTTTGCAGTCCTTTATACAAAGTAGTTACTTTTTGGCCTTTAATATTGTAAATCGATAGATCAATTTTCTGCTCTTTATCCAAAGAAAAAGAAATGCTTGTTACTGGATTAAACGGATTGGGATAGTTTTGAGACAAACTTATAAGTGGTTTTGTTAAGTGGTTAGTTTCTGTTCCAAGTGGTTCATTGAATTTGTCATGAACAACATATGTCAAAAACTCATGAACCTGCTCCTGTTTTATGTAATATAGAGGAACACTGGTTACAAATATCTTAAAATCATTACCATAATAACCATACCCAACTGTGCAGTCATTGAACATGCCCTGGGGAGTATTACTGTCATACAGGGATTTATACGAATAAACAGGTTGGGCAAGATTATTCGGTGTAAAGACTTCCATGCTACACAGATGATTATTTAAAACCGTTGGTACTTTTGTTGTGTCAATTTCGAGGAGAGGATACTCAGGCTGCAGATTTAAAGCATGATGGAATCTGGCCTGATTACTAAAGTCAGTATTGAACATTTTTAAATATTTGCATTCAAATGTAGTAGTATCAAAAATCGCCGGATAGCTTGTTGTGGTTCGGAATAATCGCATCGGAGTAAAGGAAGAGATCAGTAAATTTCCCCCGGCATCCAAATATTTGCTCATATCATCTGCCTTTGCTAAGTTGACAGCTACTCCTGGCACATTTGCCTGTATGATTACTGTTGTAAATGCTCCATAAATACAGATTGAGGGTGGACCCTGTGTAAGAACATCATAATTTGTGACACTAAAGTGTTCCAAAGCTCCTGAATAAAAGGTGTCAACTTCCACATCTGTGGGATGAAAAGGCGTTCCGTCTCCATTGCTGGAATGATCTATCACCAATATTCCCTGATTCAAAGAAAAATTGTACGCCCCTATCTGTGTTGAAATTGGACTGTCATATTCCTGGGTGTCGAAAGCTCCAATGCTGTAATAATAACATGTTCCATCAACTGTTGTATTATCAATGTAACTCGTCTGATCAAGACTAAGTGTCGTGATTAAATCTCCCAAAGTACCCGATACCGTCGAGCGATAAACCCTATAACCTGCCAGATCAACTTCAGCATTGGGTGCCCATTCAAGTTCCAGGCTATGCTGATGCGGTCTTATGGCAAAATCCCTCGGACTTAGCGGATAGATTTTGGGGATACCTTGAGACGATGTAGTAAATCCCTCTATTCCCAAATCGTTGATTGCTGAAATTTCTACTGTGTATAGTGCATCAGTCTCTAATTCATCGAATAAAAAAGTTGTATCTGCCTCTGATGCATAATAAACAGCCTCAAAATCCTGCTTTTTGATCTTCAACTTATACTGAGTAATATTGTCTTCTTCAACAGGTCTCCATTTCGCTAATAATGTAGTCCCGCTTCCCTGATCATAAATCCCAAAATGAGAAACCTGGTCGGGCATGATACAAAGATGATGCAGCATGGCAGTATTTAACTTCACTATCTCAGCACAGAAATTCATGTTGCAATTGATCAATAAATCATTCGCAGTGTGATAACCAGGACAAAAATCATGCTCAAAAAAAGATACACAAGGTAAACCTGCCTGCCAGAAAACAAAACTGTCAAAACGTCTCGAATCGTCCTCAGATCCACTGGGAATTAAATCTGTATATTGACTCGAAAGGTCTATGGCCATATCAGATAAATATTCAAATCCACCATACTTATTAATCAGCATAGGATAGTTTTCTGTAGCAAAAGAAGTCGCTATCATATCATTATTGAGCAATGCTTTAAGATTAAGATCATTGTCTAAGATTTTCTTGACTGAGTTTCTCGCTCCCCAGTAGCCTAACTCCTCTCCAGCATGTGCTATAAATTTGATTGTGCACTCAGGCTCATAGTTGCTGGCTTTAATTATTCTGGCAATCTCCAATACTGCAGCAACACCACTGGCATCATCATCCGCCCCGGGTGCAGGTGCAAAAGGATCATCAAGACTCAAATTGTTACAGCTGTCATAATGTCCTGCCAGATAGATATATTCATCAGGATGCAGTGTCCCCGGTAAAGTGCAAACAACATTTTCCTGAAAAAGTGCCTCAGGAGCAATATCTGGATAAAAACTGTCATCAATGTCAACCGTAAATGTGTCTATTGTCACATCAGCGTAATTCATTCTGTCAAACTGCTGCTTGATCCATTGACACACAGCAAATCTGTTATCAAGTGTGGCAAACCTGGTCTGAAAATCCTGCATTTGCTGAATAAACCAGGCAATACTGTCAGGATTAACTGCATTTATCAATTCCTGTATATTCCTGGTTTCAGGTAATCTGGTTCGGTTATATCCTATTCTTCCCGGAGATGGGCTTTTGCTTTGCATTGGTTTTAAGGGTGTTGAAATAATATTTAGTTTAAACAACTCTTTTTTCGGTAAATTGTCTGTCTTGACAATGGCTAAACCTTTGTTTTTATAAAGGCAAGTACCCCACTTAGAGTCAGGTTTGATCTCTGTTCCGGGATTTGTTGAAAGCAGGCAATATGAACCTTCCTGGTAATCATCCAAAATTTGATAGGGGTGATTTTGTAATAATTTGATATCATTTTTGTTTATTCTGCCCACTGAGAAATCAGCATCGGAAAATAAAGGTGTATAATGAAATTTATCAAATTCCTGATAAGAACTGTCTCCACTATGTTCAATTAGAATTAGACTGTCATTTGCATATGAAAGAGACACTAATAACACATATATAGCAATTATAAAAGTAAGTTTAATAAGCATATAACACCTCCTGACTTTGTACAATTGAAGAATATATTCTGTATTTAAATTGTCAATAAAAAAGATATGTAAATATTTAATTTTCAGTTTGTAATCCGTGGCATTGTGATTCAGAAGTATTCAAATTCCATTCACAACTAACCATTCGCAATTCACTTCTACATCATCTCATCATAGATAAATATGACCAGAATCGTTCCTAATCTGGATCCGTATTTCATCTGATAACATTTCTGCCCAGATTGACAGAACTGGGTTCCGATACCTGTGATAATTACAGGTGCACTTATTTTCAGATAGATGTTTTGTTCTTCCAATTCCTCAAGGGAATTACCTAAAATGATGTTAAGAACTTCGGCAATTGTCGAATGCATGAGCTCTGTTTCCTCTTCTGGGGTGGGAGTTTCTGATAGTAGTTTGTGTAATGTTTCAATGCCAAACTCATTAGTGAAACTAATCAATACTCTGGTTTTGACCATTCCTCTGATATCTATGAAAGCAGAAACCGGATTTAGGTCTATGTTACAATTTTTAGTTGTAATAGTATCTGCTTTACTTAAACTAATGTCTATGTTTTCAGTGAAGAAAGATAGTAACTGAGTTTCAAAGGCTTCAATGATATTTTTTAACTGAACTTGGCTTTTATATGATTTTTCAATTATTGGAATTTTTATAATGAAAGAAGTTCCTTGCAAAGGCTCTGATTTTATCTTGATTGTTCCCTGCAGCTTTTCAATTTCCTGTTTAACCGCCCCCAAGCCAACACCCCTGCCTGAAATAGCCGAAACCC
>CAYQPF010000268.1:0-4127 GCA_964419225.1 uncultured Candidatus Cloacimonadota bacterium
TATCAGTCCAGCTTAACAGAACATTTGCCTCAACTTGTGTGACTGTTAATTCAGTAGGTGCAGATGGTGTAAAATCCTTATTAACTTCAGCAGAGTAATTTGATATTCCCCAAAGATTGTTTGCTTTCAACCGATAATAAAATATGACTCTGGTCGCTGGAAAAACATCTATAAACTGTGTAGTGTTTTCTGCTAAAGTATCTAAAACAACCCAAGCACCACCAATATCATTTTTTCTTTCAATATAATATTCTTTTTCGTTTGGTAAATCCGTCCATTCAATTTTCATTTGAGAGGGGGAAATAGGTTGGCAATTTGTGATAGAGGGTTGAAAGGGAATAGAAGCATAGACAATATTAGTACATCCGCTTTGTTCTTTATCGTTATAGGCTGCTATTCGATAGTAGTATGTCTTTGTTTTATCCAAATTCCTGTCGGTATATGCAACCACATTTTCCTTCACTCTGGCTATCTCCGTCCAATGTGACTGATCATCGATACTGCGTTCTATCTTAAAGCCCAGTTCATTCCGGCAGCTGTCTGTCCACGCGAGGTTGATTTCTGTAGCAGAGGTGATTTCTATAGTAAGATTAGTTGGTTTGCCGTTGATTGGCAGTGTTGGGTCGTTGGTGTTGTTACGGGTGAGATCTTTGGCACAGGACAGTAATATAATCAAACAACCCAGAATAACAATCATCTTTCTAAACATAAGACCTCCAAAATTAGTAATTTTTCTCTCACAGAGACATAGAGTTCGAGAAAATTATTATTAAAATCTTTCTAAATTTCTTATCTTCCTCAGTGACCTCAGTGAGCACCGTGAGAGATAATCTCTAATGTATCCCTTTTCCGGAATATTTCTCACAGTTCATGGTGATCACAGAGCTTAATTTCTCAGTACTTTGTGAGAGATTATTTACACTATCGGAACGGTTACGAACCGTTCCCTACAATATCTGAAATGTGGCCATTTCGGCTCCATTCACACCAAACTCATATAATCTGCCGTCCTGCCGGACGGGATGATGGATTATCTATTCTGGCAGTTAAAACTGCCAGCTAATATCTTCCGTCCTTCGGACGGGAAAGAAACCTGAGCATTGGGCAAATGATTATTTGCCCATACAGGATTTGGGATGATACCATCTTAACTGCCTTATTTCTGAACTATTAAGAAATACTTAATAATTGCTACAGCAAAAACACAACTCTCTACTACTAAGTAACCAGCATCATGAACCAATAGATACCATTTTCGTGACATCACGAAAATGGTCAGCATGGAGACATGTTCTCCGTGTGCTTTTTGAACACGGTGAAAAAAAATCACTGATATCGGAACGGTTGCGAACCGTTCCCTACAATATCCGAAATGTGGCTATTTCGGCTCCATTCACACCCGAACCCACTCGCAGTGGTTCCTTTTTAGGGGAATGGTACGAGGGATGAGTTATCTCACCAAACTGCCCATAAGCTTAAAAGCAACAAACATCACCAACCGATTCTTAGATACCACTCCCTACAAATCCGTGCCATCCTTTCTCCGATACCTAATCCCACTGACACCCGACACCTGGCACCTTTTCTACATCTGTGATTAAGAAGGATTTAAAACCTCTTCTTCACTAACAACTAATAACTAACAATTAACAACTATCCCCATCCTGTCTATCCTGTACATCCAGGCAATAACTCTCTAAAGCTTTTTCTCGTACTTGCTCTGTTTCACCCAGGAATAGACCAACCAGCAAGCCGGGACTACCGAGATGCCATACATCATCTGCGAATTATTCTTATTATCTTTCCAATTCTGATAATTGGCGTTGATCTCGGACGGTAAAGTACTAATCCGATATTTATCATTATAATCATTAGCCTGATTAGCAAAATAATATCCTGACCCTGTGGTTATAATTAAGGTGGCAAGTGCTGCGTATTTATTGATTTTCCATTTATTAATACTGGCGTAAACACTGCCCTGATATGTCTGCAGATTGAATAAAAGTTTCTTCTGTTCACCTTCTGAGAGACTAATTTTCTGAGTGGAGTTGAGATATTTGGGATGGGAAACAGTTACTTCATAATCCCCGATCAACATGGGTATTACAGCCGGAGTTGTCTTGGACTGTTTCTCCTTGTTTATAGTGATTGAAGCACCCTTTGCTTCTGCAGGATTGGTGATAATACTGAGGCTTCCCATGATCGGCTCTGGTATTAAAGTCACTTCTTTTGTTTCTCCAATCTTCAGGAAAATGTCTTGTTCTGCAGTTTTATGATACTTTTTCTCGGCTTTCAGACTGTATTTCCCCGGCAGGGTATTGATTTCGTAATGATTATCTGCTACAGATTTATTATTCACAAAGATGAAAGCACCTTCTGCCAGTACCTTAAGAGTGCCAAAATTCTTATTCATGTTTATATTCTTCTTAACGTCCTGACTATCTTTTACCACGATGGTCTCTTCATGATCTGACCATAAGTCTTTCATTAATTTTAGTTGATATGTCCCGGAAGGTATCACCTCTTTATTGTAAGGTGTTTTTCCTGCTAATTTCCCATCGAGATAAACTTCAGCTTCAGCCGTAGTAGAAACAACAGACAAACTCCCGAAAGCCTGTTTGAGATTGAGTCGGATAACTTTATTGTCTCCATCACTTACTTTTATTTCCTGTTCTGTATCATGATATAGAGGTAACTCTGCCTGGATTTTGTAAACTCCGCTTTGCAGTTTTTGCTCTGCAAGAGGAGAGGTGCCGATTTCTTTCCTGTCTAAAAACACTTTTGCTCCAGATGGTTCTGTTTCAATTCTGATAGTTCCCCAGCGTGGTTTGAGGGTGATCAAAGGGATTTCTTTGGTTTCACCTTCTTCAATTTTAAAATTTCCGTTATAATTGTAATAAAGTGACTTCTTTAGAGCCAGAGCATATTCGCCGGTTAATAATTCATCGTTGTAGGGGGTTGTGCCGATTCTTTGATCATTCAAATAAATTTCTGCACCCTTGGGATCAGAGTCAATATACACTATTGCCGGAAGTTTTAGTTTGGATTTACTCACACCTTTAATCAGAACAATTTGCTTTTCCATATTTGCCTGTAAATCTATTGTTTCAGAATAGTCATTGAATCCTTCTTTGATAAACCGGAAAGAGTATTTACCTTTTGGCATTTTGAATATGGCTGAATTCGTAGATACCTTTATCGGAGCTTTATCATCTTTAGCAACAAAGACATTATTCTCGTTGAATTGCAGGGTGAGAGTGAGTAGATCTTCATCAATAATATTCACATTCCCTTTAGAGGATAGAACTATCTTATATGTCCTTCCCCCTTCCATTTTGACCGGGATTCTGTAGGTATAAGGAGTATAACCATCTGCTCCGAAGGTGATATATGGTTTTCGGAAAGAGACAAAGAAGTAGTATTGTCCGGGTGCAATATTCTCTTTCTTGATCACATCCACTCCGCTTATATACAATTCCGGTTTGACATCTGTTTCGACACGAAGCACGGCACAGGGATCGTAGTTGGCATCTTCCACAACTTTGCCATGTGCATTATGCAGGTCTTTGACATCCAATTCACAGGATTCGACCTTGAAGTCCAAAGACATTAAAACAGATACCAGCATTAAGAATATCAGAACAATACTGCATTTTTTCATATTCAATCTCCAATGAGAATTTATATTTGTAATTTATTCATAAGGGAAATATAAAGTCAAGAAAAATGATGGGAGACGCTTTCCGGGAGTTTTACCGCGAATTGAAAAGGGACACTTAAAATTGCAAATTGGGACACTTAAATCTGCAAATGAATAATCCATCAGAAAAAAGCACCCTAAAATAAGGACACTTTTATTACAAAAAGGGACACGAAATCTGCAAATTTGGACACCGCTTTTTGCAAACGAAAGTCCTGCAAGATGTTACAAATCAACTGCTTTTTGACTACTGCAGAAAATCGTATGCTAACTTCTTATTTATGCGAGAACTAAGCAGTTTGATGAATCAGTAATATTGAAGTGGCTTTTTTCTGATTTTCTTTGATCAATTGAAGCAAAATAATCCGGTTTGGTCGCTGGAATTCAACTAAAACTTTCTTCACTATTTCTCAGAAAATCCACCCTA
>CAYQPF010000269.1:0-4117 GCA_964419225.1 uncultured Candidatus Cloacimonadota bacterium
CTCTAGTGTTGGCCAATCATTGAGATTCAAAACATGTGGTAACCTATGAATCAAATAATTCATTGTAAATGTTTCCTTTTTATTAAGTTGGGAAATTCGGATCTGTGTGAATCTAATTGGCTTATTGGCGACAGGTAAAAGCGGCTTATTGATTACAAAGCCGTGTTTCAAGAAACATGCTTTTAATAAGAGTTCGCATGCTACTCCCAAAAACAGACGTTTTTGAATGTTTCTAATTAGCAGCTTGAAAACATCTTCAGACACTATGTCCTTTTTCAAAATAACCGCTGCAGTCTTAAAATAGTAGTCTGCAATGATTTTATAACTCTCCCAGTCCTGTTTCTTAAAAACTTGGGAAAATTCACCTTTTATTTTCTGTTCTAAACTTGGCATATTTCGATATTTTATCCTCTTATTAATATAAGTGTTTGATTGTCAAAGTACTAATATTTTTTGGATAAGTTCTGCTAAAAGATATACTTTTGCTTAACAAAATATTATTACCCTTTTTCGGTAATAAAAATTAAATTGCAATGGAAATATTTTATGGCAATAATAAAATTAAGAAGCAATTAAGCAACGCTACTGAAATTAAGAAGGCATTCGGCAACAACGCAAAGACAGTTGCGCTGCGATTAGCACAAATCGAAGCGGCCGTCACTTTAAAGGTACTAATGACTGTCCCAGGTGCAAAATGTCATTCCTTAACGGGCGATATGAAAGGAGAATGGGCTTTAAGTGTTTCAGGTAACTATAGGCTAATTTTTCAGATCACTCATGAACCAGTTCCAATGAATGAAGATGGATCGGTAAATAGCGGCCTAGTTACCCAAATCACCCTTTTGAGAATACAAGATTATCATTAATAACAATAATAAGAGCAACATGATAAATATCAAAGACGAGAGAGATTTACTGCCAAAACCAGGAGATACAATTTTAGAGACCTTGGAGGCTTTAAAAATGAGCCAGGCTGAACTTGCAGAAAGAATTGGTAAAACTCCTTCGAAAATTAATGATTTAATTTCTGGGAAAGAGCCAATTACTGTTGCTACAGCATTACAACTTGAGAAAGTCTTAAATGTCGAAGCGAAATTTTGGCTCAACCTTGAAATGCATTTTAGGGAGAAATTATCTAGAATAGAGCAAGAAGAAGCCCTAGAAGAATGTAAAGAATGGCTTAGGAGCCAACCTACAAAAGAATTAAAGAAATGTGGGTATTTAAAGGAAGATAAAAAGGGTATTCCTATGGTAGAGGAATGCTTAAAATTCTATGGAGTTGCCAGCCCCTTGCAATGGAAAGCTCTTTATATAGATGATTATGTAACGGCAGATTTTCGAAAAAGCGAGTCTTATCAAACCTCTACTAGTAGTATGGCAGCATGGCTTAGAATTGGAGAAATTGAAATGAGAAAATTGAATATAGTAGAATATGATAAAGATCTGTTTAAAGTGAATCTAAATAAGATTCAAGATTTAGTTCGCATTCAACCTGAAGATTTCGCTATTCAATTACAATCACTCTGTCATAGTGCCGGAGTTGCATTAATTTATACTATGTGCATTCCGAAAGCTCCCATTAGTGGTGCAGCTAGATGGATTGGTGGTAATCCACTAATCCAATTAACTGACAGATATAAATCAAATAACCATTTCTGGTTTACCTTCTTTCATGAAGCAGGTCATATTTTACTTCATGGCAAGAAAGATGTTTTCCTAGATGAATTCGATCCATATGATGCCGACAAAAAGAAAGAATCAGAAGCCGACGATTTTGCTAACAAACAATTGTTACCTATTGATTTTATTAACGACGTACCAAATGTTGTAACCGACAAGGATATCAGAAAAATAGCCAGTAAATATCGTACACATCCTGCTGTCGTTGTTGGTCGTTTGCAACGTTTGAATATTATACAATACAGCTTTGGAAATGATTTTAAGATTAAAATTGATTTAAATGATTTCATAAATAAATCTGGCAACATGTAATATTAAAATCAATTTATGAGTCATCAATTAATATATGCCCCGGTCTTTAGATGCAGGCAGCAAGAAATAGCAGTATTGAAATCATACGATTTTCGTCCGGGTATGTATCCATGTGTGGAGATTATAAAGGAATTGCCACGTAAACCTCCTGTGCCTAAGGAAGGAGCAAATCCACCACCAAAAAATAAAAAACCAAAAACATTTGAAACTGAATACTTAGCTATTGTTGGAAATATTAAGGCAGACAAAATATTTGTGGATATACCTGTTCATATTAAGCCAGGTAAGAAAATGTCTGATGAAATTATTGAATTTTTATCACGAATGTCAGCAAGTCATAAGGTTAGGAGTAAGTATATTAAAAAGCTATTCCCGTTTTCTCAAAAGATAATTCCTGTTATCTCCAGCTATGCTGGAATAACCGTTGAACGTGGCTCAATCGATGCGCAGGAAAAGGAACTTAGGAAGGATTTTAAACATTTAGCCTTTCGATGTTTTACTTTGACTGCTTTACGTGATCTTCTTGAAATTAAAAAAGTCATTCAAAAGGAAGACTATTTATTGATGGATTGGGAAGAGGTAGACCTTGATTTGACTGATTTGGATCAAATTGAGATTATCAATGAATTAAAGAAACTTCCCTGTTCAGTTATAGCACATAGAAATCCATTCCCGCTTAATATGACCAATTCAGGTTTGAAGCATGGAGAAATAATTCCCACTATCGATAACGGCTTATTTGACAATTTTAAAGATTTTGGTGGCAGTTGTTTCTCTGATTTTGTTGGTATAAAAAAAGATTTTGGAGATGGTGGAATAACTAGCCCTGGATTCATTTATCATGATGCCGTAGAAAACAGTTTTTATGGATTCAGATATAAAAATGGTGGTCATAAAAAAGACGAAATCCCGCCCGACATTTCAGAATTTGAAACTACCATCATTCCCTCTGTAATTGCCTGTGAGGCTTCTGAACGGATGCATCAACATGACCTTGATTATTTAGGTGAGGATAATAAAGGTTGGAAAACAATTAAGAATATTGAGTTAGGCGAATCTTCAGGTGGCGAGTCAGGTAAGAATGCTGCAAAGTTTAAGAGAATTAGTATGGAGCACTACCTACATTGCATTAAAACAAAAATACTAAGTGGTTATTTTGACTAGCAATAATAGATACTTGCCGGGGCAACATTTGTATTGAAAAAGAATGGTATGTCTATGGGTAGGATAGATTCTTGATTATCTACTAAAAATTGCCAACGATTCTGATATCTATATTTTAAGGCTTTTTTAAAACGGGTATTTATCTCATCTGCTGAAAAAAAGCCTGAGATTTCATTTAGTAGATCTTTTTTTTCTGGAAAAAAGATACGTAGTTCCTGTTTTGTTAGTAAGCTTATTTGTATTCCTGGATTTAGCTTTTCACTTAAACCAGCACTTTTTAATTCTTTGCATTTGCCATTTTTATATACCCATAACCCAAAATTCTCTGGAATTAATTTCTCAGCTTTTTCTAAATGCCGTTCATCGATAATTAAATTATTATATTCAAAAGCTGAACTATAGTCATCTGATTGTTTCTTAAATTTCGATAGATTATCAAGACCCGTCTTAATTTCAAAGCAAGTTGTGCGGCCATTAATTGTTACAAAGTCTGCTCTGCTGTTATTTACTTTCATTTCAAATGCACCAACCATATTCTTCTTCGTGGCGTGTAGTTGAAATAGTTTGTATTTGAATATTTGTTCTCCGGTATAATTTGAGATTAGTATTTCGTTTAACTGTTTATGCAATTCGTACTTTGGTGTACTTTCAAAATCATTTTTTGGATATGCTGTCTTTAATAATTCTATTAGTTGAATTGTATAGCCTAGAGGATTATAGCTTCTGGCTATTTCGTTAATGGTTTTTAAGTTTATAACGTTATCAATACATATATTCATGAATTTTAATAGTTTAAGGTGTTCGCAAATTAGATATTTTTTATTATAACTGTCAATATCAAGCTATTATTGCTGCTTTTAGAGTATTTTATTCTTTACACCCCCGCAGCCCTCATCACCAGCCTTTCCCCATATCTTTTCTTCACGCTGTCTATAGCCTGGTACAAATTGATCATTTCCTG
>CAYQPF010000270.1:0-4047 GCA_964419225.1 uncultured Candidatus Cloacimonadota bacterium
TTCCCATTCCAGTCAGAAAGATCGCCATCAAATGTTATTCCTTCACTTTTCTGATCAACTCCATCATTGCCTACAACAAACTGTTGATTTTCGTTGGTAGGCCAGTGTCCATTGACTATGAAATAATCCTTTGGATTATTACCAGAACTGTTTGACCAGAAGGTATCTCCTGGCGTTCTTGCTGCAAAGCCTATTTTTATCTCACTGATTTTACTCATGTCGTAAGCGAAAAACATTTCAACGGTTGTGACATAATTTCCTTCGCTTCCTGTTGTCTTCATGCAGCCGAGATCGCCATCCACCCCGAGAGAGCTTGCAACTACAGTTCTCTTCGTTCCATCTATATTCAGCGTTATTTCAAAATTCGTGTTCTCGAACCAGTTCGCCGCATTCGTTATGGAAATCCCATGGTGCATCTCTCCGGCAACGTAGATTCCCTTGTCTGTTTTGAATGCGTAATACGTAACGGATTTTCCATTGCCCAGTTCCGATGTCTGGGTTACCCCTTTCTTCCCATTCCAGTCAGAAAGATCGCCATCAAATGTTATTCCTTCACTTTTCTGATTTTTACCTTTACTATAAATGCCATCGCTATATATATAAAATTGCTCTGAGGGTTGATAAGGAAAATGCCCATCAGCAAACCAATAATCCTTAGGACTATATACAGAATTATTTGACCAGAAAGTATCCCCTATCGTCCTAAATGCCATTCCGACTCTTATGCCATCCGATACTGGGATATCGATGAAATATTCAAATGTAGTCAGATAATAGTCACCATTTTTTACAGTTACCATATTGCCACATGAATTGAGAGATTCTCCCCAGGGTGTAAGGAAATAAGTTGAATTATTACCGTTCTGATTAACTACTATCTCGATATTCGTATTTTTATATGGAATTTCACTGTTGTCTATATAAACACTATGTTTAACCGTTCCTGCAATATAAAGGCCGTCCGTTCCTTTAAACGCATAAAATGTTATAGATTTATCTTTATTCATGCTGCTTGTTGCTGTCACGCCAGCATAATTTGCTTTTGAATCCGTAAACCAGTCTGAAATATCTCCATCAATAATTTTGTCCGAAGGTTTTTCCGATGTATAAATCCCAGTCGGATAAATATAATACATTTCATTGTTGTTATATGGATAATGGCCTCCTACCCACCAATAATCTGGTTTTTCAATGTTGTAATTATTTTCAAAATTATCATTTATGCTCCTGAATGCGAATCCCGCTCTTACATAAGCGCCTTCTGAAATTCCGCAAAGAAGCTCTCGCGGTATAAAATATTCAAAAGTTGTTTTATAATTGCATTCTCCGATTTTTTTATCGAGCAGTTGAGTTTTCATGACACCCAGAGTACCTTCCTTGCTATACGGTTCTGTAACATAGAACTGCTTATATACTCCATCGTCGGCATCATAGAGAACAACTTCAAAATTTGTGTTTTGCCACCATAAATATTCCGAATTATAATAAATGCCATGCATTGCAGTCCCTGCTATATACAGGCCCTCTTTACCAAGATATGAATACACAGTAAAGTTTTTACCGTCGTCTCCAAATGCATTCATAGTATAGCTTCTGTAAAGAGGCTTTTCGTTAGAAAACCATTCAGAAATATCTCCGTCAATGACAGTTCCTTCGTCAGGCTGTCCAAGAGTGACAAGCCCATCAGCGCTAAAACGAGGATAATCAGATGGAACATCTATACATCTTCCTTTCGGTGAAATCCATGTACGGGTATCAGCAGTTGAACTGCCTGTCACATGGTTAAACGCAGGAAGCACGCCGAAAAGCTCAGGGGCTTTATCGAGTCCAAACTGTGACCAGCTTACATATATTTCTGTGTTGTAGCCTTTTGCCGATGAAGAATTTATTGCTCCGCAAGTATCCACTGCAACCTCAGATTCAAAATATGCCTGAGTCCAAAGATATGACTCTTCCGTTTTAACACCGATAAAACTCTGTGTTTTACCTGATATATCTGTTCGTAATTGAAGAACATTTTTATCCGGAAGCGCTTTTGTCGTATCCCCCATATATAGTTCGATACTGGTATTTGAAATTATATCCCGGTCTTTATTATAATATATCGAATTATCTCCTACGCTAAGTGCAATAAAAATACCACTTTCACCTAAAAACACCTTTTCAGTAACTGTTATTCCGAATGTAGGATCGGTGAACTCAAATGATTTAAGTCCACTGTATTCGTTTTCATCGAATTTACCATCGATTGTTATCCCTTCGGCTTTAAAATGCTCTCTAGATTCTGGTTGCTCTGATTTTCCAGAAATAGAATTCGGTTCCACTGTTTTTTTTAAAACAGCGTATACACAGAATGCAATCGTCAATGATATACCGAGTATTATTACCAATACATAGATTAATTTTTTCATCATCTACCTCCTAATACACATAATTCAGTAATGGCAAATGCTTTCTTTGATTTAAATTTTAATATCATTTTATTAACAGAAATATCATCAAATAAAGCTATCGCTGCCCCGCCCGGTCTCATGAATTTTTCTTCATCGTTAACATACTTTTCTTTATCAAAATTTATATCTGAAATTATTTTTGTTCCGTCCAGTGTATAAAGATATATATTGTCTATTTTTTCAAACGCTAAATTGTAATCTGAACTATTATAAACCATCACCGAACGCACATTTACATATTTATCGAAATCAAGTGTGATTTCAGTGTATCCGTCAGCCATAAATTCATTAATAGGAGAAAGCTCTCTTATTTTTATAAGATTATCGGTGAGGCATCTTATTGTTTCGATATTTGCACCTTTCACCGTAATTGAAGCATTACCTGCAATATTAGAATAACCGGAAACAGCTGCAGGAAGCGGCTGTACGGAATATGTCGGTCCATTGCATGCAATGACGTCATATCCAAGTGAATCGCTATACCTAAAACTACACTTATCTATTGCAAATGCTCTCTGTTTGCCTCCGTAATATCTATCTGTATGCTCATGATAAACAATGAATAATTCGTCTCCCATAGTAAGGAATGAATTATGACCAGTTCCCGAAATATGATCAAAATACCCATCAATGCCAAGTATAGGATTCCCTTCACTCACCGGTATTTTAACAAACGGTCCTAGTGGTTTATCCGAACTGGCAAGTCCTACGGAATACATTCTGTCTGTCCAGTAATTTGAGCTGTAAGATAAATAATATCTCCCGTTGTGTTTAATGATGTTTGGTCCTTCATTGATATTATTTTCCCAAGTTTGATCTCTTGTTTCACTGTTAATAGCTGAATAGCCTATTTTCGTAAGCTGAACCAAAGAAGAATAATCAGGAGTTATAGGATCTTTCATCTTTATTCCGTAAACACTCGAACCAGACGCTGTATCGTGAGTGAAATACAAGTATAGATCATTGCCATCTAAAAACGGACTCGGATCAACAACAGCCATATCCCCTTCCGATGACAAGGCCATATCTACAATACAGTTTTCTATTCCGATTGATCTACCATCAGCATTTGTACCGGTCCATTGAATAAACGGGCCATACGGATTTTGAGAATATGCCGCTCCGACAGTTTTCCCGTTGCCACTAGAATCAAGATTAGTTTTAAATCTATTTGACGCACAGTAATACATCCAATACAAACCTTTACTGCCATCAGCCGAAGGAATGTAGATCACTTCCGGGGCCCAATACTGTGTAAGTCCCCACGAATCGCGATTGGGAATAAAAGCTGTCCCCATACATTCAAAATCGACAAGATTTTTTGTCCTCCAGCATTGAACCCCCGTATTGTTAATAGCGTCGCTTGTGGCATAGATATATATATAGCCTTTCTCCTTTCCCTCGGTTATGTATATCGCATCAGGATCCGCAAGTTCAAGATTGTTCTTATTTACATAAAACATACTTTCATTGTAATCAGAAACTAATTCCGTGTTGAAATTCATTTTTTGTTCCCCACATGATACCAGCAGCAGCATAGTCGCTGTAAGAATAACGCATATTGATTTTCTCATAAACTTCTCCTTTATCCTTT
>CAYQPF010000271.1:0-4008 GCA_964419225.1 uncultured Candidatus Cloacimonadota bacterium
ACACACAGTCAAAAAGCTTTCTACAACACATTTGCTACAGCGTTGGCGGAATACAAATATAAAGGGCAATATTCTAATTTCCAGGCTGAAGTTAAGAATTTTTATATTAAGCAAACAATACATATTGGAGAACATGATAACAATTATCACAGGAATAACTACAGTTTTACGAATTATGATTTTCTTTTAGAGTATCCAATCATGTTTATGGGTGCTTACATACGGCCTGGCATAGCTCACCGGGTAGCCAGTTATTCATCTTCGTTACTATCAGATTCTTTATCCATTATATTATCAGATCTTCCCAAAGATACTAAAAAAATTGTATCTCAGTCATATTCCTGCTTATTTGATGTTCCATTGAATACTATGTGGCGACTGATTGTAGGTAACAGAAATGATATTTATAATATAAATAACCGAATTGCAAGCACATTTGAAGCGGGTTTTACCTACAGAGCAAACAAAGACGATTTGTACAGGGTAATGATATCCAAAGCATACAGGATCCCATTTATGCTTGATTCATACAGTGGAAAAGCATCTACAATATTCTATGATGCTTTGCCAGCCTCAATAGATACACTCAGAGCAATAGTGTTCATAGGCAATCAAGATTTGCCATATTTAACAAATACGACCTTAGATTTTGGTATGCGTACAAAAATAAATTCTACAACTGCTCTTGATTGTAATATTTTTATTACTACTTTAACAAACTTTTCAAATTTTCTAAAAAGTGAAAACAGCTATATTGATTCATTATCTCATTTTTATGATTATAATTACATTGAGTATGATACTTACACAATGCAAGCCAGGGCAGATCTCAAAGTACTGCAGACGGGAATAAATTTTACTTTTACACATGATTTATCAACTAATGCCAGAGTAAAAATTTATGGAATGTTGCAGCAAACGAAAGAGAAAAGGAAATTGGAGACTTCTGAATATCATGGTTCTTTACCTGTGTCTATTCCTGAATTATCTTTGGGATATTCCTTTGACTATAAACCTTGGGAAAAACTTGGTTTTTATTGGCAGCATCTTTATTATTCCAAGCAAGAATTTGCCTATTTGGGTGTGATTTCCTATCATCAGACAACTATAAAGCCACATCATCAAATGAATTTGAACTGTAACTATGATTTAAACGAGCATCATACAATCTCTTTTGCACTTAAAAATCTGGAAGGTAAGCACCGCGAATATCCTTTTACGGATAATATTTATTTCAACATTCTTTTGGGCTACACTGTCAGGTATTAATATGCTTAAATTTGTAAGAAACCTTTCCATCAAGAATAAGCTGATTCTCATCATCCAAATATCTACCTTGATTTCCATGGCTCTCAGCTTTTCACTGGTCATATACCATACAATAAAAGTTTATAAGAATGATACAATCAATCAAATGATTGTTTCGGCCAAGCTAATGGCCGGGTATTGTATCACCCCACTGGAGTTTCAATACAGTGCAGCTGCTGAAGAAGCTTTGCAAAAGCTGGAGACAATACCGGAAGTTATGGTTTGCCTGGTTTATGATAATCAAAAGCAGATTTTTGCTTCATATTATAATGTAAACGAATTTTATGATAAAAGGGATATACCTCAAAAAGAATCGTATATTTTAATTAACAGTAATTTTTTATATTTAGCACAACCAATTCTAAAAAAAGGTCACAAATTGGGGTCTATCTATTTCAAAGTATCAGCTGAACCTCTCAAAAAGAAAATAAATAACTATGTATTTACGATGATTTGGATTTTATTTTTAGTAATGATTATCTCCTATTTGATAGCACTGAAGATCCAAAGCAATATTTCTAAACCAATTTTAATATTATCTGATCTCACCAGACATTTATCTGGTAAAGAAGATACTTCGATACAGCTTAGATATAATCGAAAAGATGAAATCGGGGTACTTTACGATGGTTTCAATGATATGATGAGCAGGATAAAACTCAGAATAGTGGAAAGGGACATAGCTAATTTAGCACTCGAACAAAAATCTGATCAACTCACTAAAGCTTTAGAAACACTTCAACATACGCACAGGCAGTTAGTACAATCTCAGAAAATGGAAGCACTTGGTCAACTAACGGCAGGTGTAGCTCATGAAGTAAATACACCCTTAGGAGCAATTAGGTCATCTGTAGGAAATATTTTAAGTAATTTAACTCAGACTCTTGAAGGAATTCCGGTTTTTTTTAATTCTTTAAATGAAAGTGAAATTATTGCTTTTCAGAGAATACTTAATCGTTCTTTACAAAAGAATCTCCTGACTTCTGCCAAAGATGAAAGAGTATTTAAAAGAGAAATATCCAAATTGTTAGAAGAAAATGAAATACCTGATTTTGCCAATGTAGCTGATACATTAGTTGATATGGGAATTTATGATGGGTTGGAGGATTTTCTCGAAGTACTTAAGACTGAAAATGGACGGATGATTGTACAAAATGTTTATAAGTTATCAGGAATTCAACGGAGTGCTCAAACCATCAATACAGCTACAGATAAAGCTTCAAAAGTTGTGTTTGCGTTAAAAAATTACACACGCTATGATCACACTGGTGAATTAATTAGAACAGATATCGTAGAGAGTATGGAAACAGTATTGACTCTTTATTATAATTTGATCAAACACGACATTGAGTTAATTAAATTTTATGATCCTGATTTACCACAAATACTATGTTATCCTGATGAATTGAATCAGGTTTGGACAAATCTTATTCATAATGCCATTCAGGCAATGGATAACAAAGGAGTTTTGGATATAAAAATTCTGAATGAAGAGGAACATGTTTCTATTTACATTTCGGACACAGGAAAGGGAGTCCCCAAAGAAATTAGTGAAAGAATATTTGAGCCCTTTTTTACGACAAAACCTAAAGGTGAAGGTACAGGTTTGGGTCTTGATATTGTAAAAAAGGTTGTAGAAAAGCATATCGGTAAATTATATTTTACCAGTGTTCCCGGAAGCACCACTTTCATCGTAAAAATACCTATCAGGTAGGGAGATTATATGTCAAAACCAGTAATACTATGTGTAGATGATGAGAAAATTATTCTCGACAGCCTCAAAACTCAACTAAAAAATAACTTCAGAGATCAGTTTTCATATGAAATGGCAGAAAATGCTGTAGATGCTATGGAGTTGATAGAAGAACTGGAAAATGAAGAATTTGATATTCTGATAATAGTTTCTGACTGGCTGATGCCAGGTATTAAAGGTGATGAATTTTTAATCAATGTGCATAAGAAATATCCCCGGATAGTTAAGATCATGCTGACAGGTCAAGCCAACGAGGAATCCATACAGAGGGCTTATGAACAGGCGAATATGCTTAAGTGCTTGTATAAGCCCTGGAACGAACAGGAGTTGGTGGAAGTAATCAGAGCAGGTTTGGCTAAGATGTAGGGGAAAGTGGGGAGTCATGAGTCTTGAGTCATGAGTCGGGAGTTAGGTGTCTGGACTATATGGACTAAATGGACTAAAAGGACTAAATGGACACAATGGCGGATATGTGAAAATGGAAAGACAGGATCAGATTGTTTCTCACGGAGTTCACTCGAATACAAGTAACACAGACAGGTGAATAGATTTAAAGCTTATATTAACATTGGTGTCTTTGTAAGAATGAATTATGGTCTATCCCTGTAAGCTAAAGCATACAGAAATACCGGCTAAAGCCGGCGTTCCAATGACAAGAGAAGGGTGTTGAAGGTCCATTGTCAGAATAAAAAATACGGAATTTTGATGAATTTTACTCTCATCCTAACCTTCTCCCTAGCGGCAGGGAGAAGGAACTGAATTGCTTGAAGCTGTTACATATGCTGAAAGAAAATCCTTAATTACATTGAGTTGAAGGTAGTGTTGACCATGGTGTCTTTGTAAGAATGAATTATGGTCTATCCCTGTAAGCTAAAGCATACAGAAATACCGGCTAAAGAGGCATCTGCATAATTCAATTGGACGCCCTTTTCGGGCGAGTTTATTGG
>CAYQPF010000272.1:0-3911 GCA_964419225.1 uncultured Candidatus Cloacimonadota bacterium
TTTTTATGTATATATTTTCAATATCGAAGAATAATTGGGTTACTGAAGATGTATTTTCTCTTAAGCTTTCATCATAAATATGTATATAAATGTTTATGATGAAAATATATAATAATTAAATAGTTGAAGTTGAACCTTTAAAATATGAGATTAATGACCATTATTTCGATGAACTTATTGTAAAATTTGCATCTGCAGATGATCATTTTTTCCACTAGATTTTATTGGTGATACAATAAAAGCCCCGTCCAGTATAGAACTGGACAAGGCTCTGGTTAGGCACCGCTTTTTCTTTATCTTTCAATTATATGAATATATAAAAAAACATTATTTAGTTTTATTGCTGAGTTTCTTTTTTAGTTCTTTCTACGAATCTTCCCATGAAGAAGGCCAGGACACCGACTCCAATGCCTGTCTGTACACAAAAGAGTAAACTCTCAATTTCGCCTGGTAATTCTCCACCAATCCAAGTTTCCATAACAGGTGTAAACCAAGGTTCATAATCGGTACCTGTAATCTGGGAAACTACTTTGCTTCCTGCATCATCAGAGCCGCCGAATTCAGCACCCTTTAATGTGAATAATGGTATAATTGCAATCAATGCAGCAATAACTAATAAAATGATAACTTTTTTTTTCGTCTTTGCCATTAATTTTCACCTCCATTTAGAAATCCAAGAACTGTCAATTCGGATTTTGCATATGTTTCAAGACCCATAATGATAACAACGCTTAGAATACCTTCGATAATTGCCAGTGGAAGCTGTGTAGGTGCAAATACTGCAAGGAACTTGGCTGCAGATGCTGCGACACCACCGTTTGCAGACGGATATGCAAGTGCAAGCTGAATACTGGTTACACAATATGTGAATAAGTCACCTATTGATGCTGCAAGAAAAATACCTACATGTTTATTGATTTTAAGCTTCTGGCATAATTTGTAGATTCCATAAGAAACGAACGGACCTGCAATAGACATAGAAAACGTATTAGCACCAATAGAGGTAATTCCGCCATGAGCAAGCAGGATTGCCTGGAAAAGCAGTACAATGATACCTAGGATGCTGACTGCACTCGCTCCGAATAAAATTGCACCAAGTCCAGTACCAGTCATATGTGAACAACTTCCTGTTACTGAGGGAATCTTTAAAGATGAAATTACGAAAATGAATGCGCCTGCCATAGCAAGAATAGTGATAGATTTACGGTTCTCGGACAATGTTTTCTTAATTGATAAGTAACCTGCTACTAAGAATGGAACGCAGATAACACCCCATATAATACAGAATTTTGGTGGAAGATATCCTTCCATGATGTGCATTGCGTTTGCTACGGTCGTTACTCCGAAAGTTAACGCAAAAGCTGTTGCAATAGCGACAATTTTCTTTTCTTTTTGATTCATTTTATTTTCCTCCTTTTTGTTTTTAATTTATATTAATCTAAGCTAAAACGCCTAGAAAAAATACCTATTTTTTAAGCATTTTATTGAATTCTTGCGTACTTTTTGGATAGGCGCTTGTATCTTCCAGCAGATGTTTTTCTACAAGTAATTCATAGACCTCCAGCATGGTTGGCTGTTTTAAATTTGCCTGTTTTAAAATTGACCTGTTTTGGAAAATTTTGAGCGGTGTTCCGTCTGCGATAATTTTCCCCTTGCAGAATACAAGGACTCTTTCAGCCCATCTGTATACGAAATCTACATCATGGGTGGAAATCAGCATTGTCTTACCCTCAGAACCAAGCTTGGCTAAAACTTCTTCTAACATCAGTGCATTTAAAGGGTCCAGTGCTGCCGTCGGTTCATCAAAGATAATGATTGATGATTTCATAGCAATGATACCCGCAATGCTGACGCGCTTCTTTTCACCGCCACTCAAATAGTGTGGAGGACGATCCTTGAAATCCGATATGTTCATGTATGCCAGTGCTTCCTCAACCCGTTCCAGTACTTCCTCTTTTGGAAGCTTTAAATTCATTGGCCCGAATCCAACTTCTGCCCTAACTGTGGATGTGATGATTTGATTGTCCGCATCTTGAAATACGATTCCGATATTTTTTCGAAGCTCGTTTAAATTCTTTTTATTGACGACTGTACCCCGGTAAATGATTTTTCCCTGTTCCGGTGTGAATACACCGTTCATGTTCAAGAAAAATGTGGATTTTCCGGATCCATTGGAACCAATGATAGCGATTTTCTCACCTTCATAGATATCCACGCTTACGCCGTCCAATGCAGACTTTCCATTTCCGTAGGCGTAGTATAGATCTTCGACCTTTAATATTGGTTTTCTCATAATCGCTCCTTTCTATCTTATAAAGCTCCAGAGCAGAATCAAAAAAATTATGAATGCTGCTGCTGCGACAATCTGTATTGTCTCTACCTGTTTATCTTCCTCCAAAAATATAAGATCTCCATCATAGCATCTGGCCTCCATGGCATCATAATAAGCGTTTGTCTTTTTCAAAGAAATAACCAGCATATTGCTTGCGATGCCTCCAAATGTATAGCAGGAAGTTTTAAAATTACAGTAGCCCTGACGGGATTCTGCGGAGTTTTTCATTTTAGTATAGACATCCATTAAAATGAAAATGTAACGGTAAATGATATTCATCAGTTCTACAATAAGCTTTGGCACATGTGCCTTTCGAAGCACATAGATAATCTCGGAGGATGGAGTCGAAAGTGTCATCATCTGTAGGGCACTGATAGCTGCAAAAACCTTCAGAATCAAAAATACCACTTCCCTAAGCTTTGCCTGAGAAGTAAACACATAGCAGAAACCAAGATACAGGTTAAACTGTCCCATCGGCTGCCTTGAAAAATCAATGGCAATGGTAAAAGTGCCAAGGAGTATAAAGACGATTGGAATCGCCAGTATTGACAAGTATTCATGTACTGGAAGCTCTCCTTTTACAATGGTCAGATAGGCCATTGCAATAATGACTACAACAGATACATAGGGGTTGTCCAATACGATACAAAGAATCATTGTCATAACAGAAAGAGATACTTTAAAAGTAGGATTCCAGTGTCTGATTTTGGAAGTATAAGCATAAAAATCAATAGAAAACCCTTCGCCGTGTTTATGTCCGATTCCATGGTGATGATGATGTGTCCCATCCTCATGGGTGTTACCATTACAATGTTCCCATTTGAAGAAAAAGACAGCCATCAGAAACATGGCACATAAAATAATAATTTTTTCCATGTCACACCTCCTTTGAATTTTTACTCCATGGGTATACTTTAGATAAATTACAACTTATTTTTATCAATAAGAAGTTTCCATAATTAATATTTAAATTGAGATAAACAAAAAAGCCGTATCAAGCTCAAACAAGCTCAACACAGCTTTTATCTGTAATTTAGGCATCCTAAATATACCATCAACACTTTATGGATAAAAAAGCGAAAATCGCAATCATTTTTCCCATAAAATGCAATGGAGATAAACTGTACCTCTTGAGTCCGAAGAGTTTATTGTATATTTTCATAATAAAATATACAGTACATTTCGCTATACAAATGTATCTGATTATAAACTTCATCGCTAATTTTTTCACCTTCCCAGAATTACTTCCAGTGACTAAAGAATATTCTAAAAGATATTCTTTATGAAAAATCGCTCAGTTATTACAGTAGCGTTCCTATGTGGGAATTTCACCCATCTTCCTGTACGACAAAAATCGTACAAAATTTGTATAACTCTATTCAGTTTTAAATTAATTCACAAATAATTGTCAAATATTATCTTATCATAGAATTATTACAAAGTCAAAAATATTCAATAAAACCTGCTCTGTGTATGATCGATATTTTAAAAATCAAAAAACGACTGGTAAAATTTTAAGAAAATCCTTTATTTTTACCTGACTAACTTGGCGTAAGTCTCCCATCTTTAGCTGGGAGTT
>CAYQPF010000273.1:0-3897 GCA_964419225.1 uncultured Candidatus Cloacimonadota bacterium
ATAGATGAATGTAGGGGCTGATTCCCACGTCAGCCCAATGTATAACCATGTTTATGCTGGTTGATTTTAGTCTTGTAGGGGCAGACCTGTGTATCTGCCCTTTAGAATATTCCAGTCAAAGATTTGCAATTTTGAATTATTAGGCTGAAGCCAGGTGAGATATTTTTTTATCTGTACCCGGCATAAATACCGGGTCTATTGATGATAAGGGCATTTTATCTGTCGGGGCAAAAAGCCACATAAGGCACCCATCAGTAAGCAGTGGGCAGATAATAAACGGGAAAACAAATATCCCAAAAAGGAAAAATAACTTAGTGTTTCCGGATCTATAAAAAACAATCAGGTTTCTGTAGGAGGAATTTGTGCATACTGGAGAAGTGATTTTCAAAATTATAAACTCTCGAAAAATTATCTTAGCAGTATTTTTCTTTTGGATTATGATTCTGCATATATCAGCTGCAGAAGAGGGCTTTAACGACAGAGCTTCTCTGAATCAAGCAATAAAGGATGAAATAACAACCAATGTATTCTTTGGGGGTGGCTTTGTTTCCAATACCTCAATGAAAAAACAAATCGAGCAATTTTATCCGGATCTGAATGTTAATTACAACAGGAATACGGCAAATTTTATGATTGGAGCAAATATTCAATTTTCTAAGATGGACCATATTGCGATTAGCTGGAAATATCAGCCCAATTTCTATAAATCCAGAAGAATAAGTTACTACCCCTGTTTAATAAATATAAATTTTGTTAACCTTGTCTATAAAAGACAAATCCAGACAGATTTAAAGTATGCAACCTTTTTAGGAGCAGGGCCGGGTATAGTTTCATCCAGCACTAATCCTGAGAATCACTTGAGATTTGATGCTACTAAATACAATTTTAATGTTTTTCTCCAGCAGGCAGTAGATAAAAAAAGTACCAGAGTTCTTTTCGAACTAGGAAGTATAATCTATTCAGGGACCTTTTCATATGGGTATCAACCTGGACAGGAATTGTCAAAAAAAACTATCTACGAATTCTATCTCAATATGCTTGTCTATCTGAACAAGTATTAAGAAGTTAGTGCAAAATCACATTTTTCTTTTCAGGATAAAACAGGCGTTCCCTAAGGACCGCCGATCTTAGTCGGTAAGTAGTAAACAACTTTAATTGTAGTGGAAAATCAGGATTTATCCTAAAAAAGTATCCGTCTTTAAATCTATTTGACAACAAAACAGGTTTTGATCAATTAAACAATTGAGATTTCTTAAATGTTTAAGAAATGAATACATAATTCAAAAAAGTAGGGATATTATGAAAAACAGATTGTTTCTCATTTATGTGTTTATTGGGATATCATTACTATATGCATGTGATGGAGCTTATTCTCCGGTTGTAGAAATGACTTTAGAAAGTGGTGAAGTTGTAAAAGGACATTTACATATGGATGCTTGTCAAGGTGATGCCCAAACTATAATACTTAGTGAAAATAGTATGGAAAATTTGAAAAACTATGATCTTATATTGCCGGATAAAAAATATGCTAAAGATAACAACTTATCATATACACTATATACCAAAACAGTCAGATTACCCTGGGCATATTTTTACATCGCAGAGAGCGTAAGATATATTTCACCTGATTCGGTTAAAAAAATCACCTATCAATCTGAATTTGAGGGCTCTGAGTTTAAGAAATTTGGAGCTTGGTACGCAATTTCACAGGTGAATTATGATAAAATTCAAAAGGGTGTTTATGGATTTATTATTATTCCCAAAGAATTATCAGATTTCATCTATCTAAGGATGAATGAAAACATTTCAAAAAATGAATTTGTTCTATATACTTTTCTGACTTCATATTATAGTTGGGATTATAGCAATATTGAATCTGATTTTCCTTTTATCAATTCTAGGAAAAAAGAAATACGGGACAAGGAATTTTTAAATAACTTAAGTACTTTGACTTTAAATGAAGGTTTAATTTCTAATATAGATTTTTACAAAATGAATTTGGAAAAGTATCTCCCCTTAATTAACCAAAATAAGATTCTCAAAGAAGAAAGTAAAAAAGCTATGACCAAAAGTATTCAAAAAGCTGTTCAGAATATAATCCTTTTCAAAAAAGTTCTTCTAAATCATCAAAATATCCTCATAACTGAAATTCCTGTTAAAGATATTCCTAAAGAATTGATTCCATTGGCAAAATCAAGTAAAATAGCTTCAAATTTTTATATTCGTTTAGCTGAACAAATAATTAATCCAACATTTTTTAGTAATAATGAAATTAACACTGTAGAGAATGAAGATAGGATTTTGGACGAACTAGGTATTATAATTCTTCCTCTTGTTGATTCAATGGAGGATTAACAATTTAAGAACTCATTATTAAATCATATACCTTTTTTCATAAATTGTTTAACATTTACATTATTTGCTTTACAAAGTAATTATTATCATTATTCTTTGCACCGGAGGATTTATGAAAGCACTATTGATAATAATTATTGCACTAATGCTATTGGTGCCGTTAACAGCAGAAAAAGTAGTATTATCGAATTCTGCGAAGGGATTGAACCTAACATGCGAGCAAAATAATGAAAACCGTATTCAACTTGACTTAAGAGTTAATGCCTTTAGTAAAATACCTGTCAAAATCGAGTCAGAGGAGTTTAATCAGATAAGGCTGCAGGAGGCAGTTAATCATGCGGAAGCAGGATATCCTGATCTGCCTGTGATTGCGAAAAGTGTGATCATCCCTCCCACTTCAAGTATGAAGGTTCACATTATTGAGTCAGATTACCATGATTACCAAATTAATGTTGCACCTTCCAAGGGAAGTATTCTGAGGACAGTTGATCCTGCGACTGTTCCCTATACGTTTAGTGATTTATATATTAAAGATGATTTCTATCCTCAAAATGTATGTACTTTGAGCAGTCCCTATATTCTGCGTGATTACCGGGCTCTCACGGTTAACATCTCCCCGTTTCTTTATAATCCGGTCAAACATACTTTAAGAGTATATGATAAACTGAAAATAGAATTGTATTCTGACGGAACAGATAATACCAATACTCTGGTGCATACACCCGATAAATATAGCCGGGATTTTAAGGCAATTTACGCTAATCGTTTTATAAATTTTAACCCATATTATGTCCGTTATAATCAGGTGTCGGAACAAGGCAAAATGCTGGTGATCTGTCCTCCGGAATTCATTGGGGAAATGCAGCCATATGTTGACTGGAAAAAGCAAAAAGGCATTCCCACTATACTATATGATTTAAATATGATCGGTACGACTGCTGAGGAGATAAAAGACTTTATTCAACTGCAGTATGAACAGGATACTGAACTGACATTTGTTCAATTAGTCGGAGATGCTGCTCAACTGCCAACATATGATTATTTGGCAGGCGGTTCAGATCCTATGTATTCTCTGGTCAGTGGAGATGACGGTTATCCCGATGTTTTTATTGGTCGTTTTTCAGCTGAAAATTCTGAGCAGTTAGCAACCCAGGTACAAAGAACCCTATATTATGAAAAGGATTTATCAGAAGGCAGTTGGCTGAAAAAAGGAATGGGCATTGGTTCCGAATTTGGACCAGGTGATGATGATGAATATGATTGGGAGCATACAGATAATATCAGGCAGAAATTACTAAACTATACAACTCATCCCTATACCTCTGTAGATCAGCTTAACGGAGAAGCACCGACTGCTCAAATGGTTTCAGAAGCATTAAATGAAGGCCGAGGTATCATCAATTACTGTGGACATGGGGATGACACTTCCTGGATTACAACTTATTTTTCCTGCTCTGACATCACCTTCTTGACAAATTATAGTAAATTTCACCTCTTAACCCCAGTTTCTCTTTTACATTGCTATGTTGTTTAGTGTGCTAT
>CAYQPF010000274.1:0-3870 GCA_964419225.1 uncultured Candidatus Cloacimonadota bacterium
AGTAAAGCCGCGCCTGGGTATGAGTCCGTATCAAATACTTTTACTGACGGTCCTATTTTGGATCAATACCAAATTATGTTGTTTATAAATTTTCCCATTATTCTATGTGTTGTCATTCAGCCTATCTTGGATAATTTTCCAATTAGTTTCTAAATCATATGTAACAATTACTTCATTTACAGATTCGTTATTTCGGAGATAAGCCATGTATTTTTCAAAAGACAAATGCTTCTTTAGCCTTCTTGGCAAATCACGTACGGAGTTATCAAACCAAGCATTAACACATTTATCCTGATCCGTCTTATAATTACCACTAACAGCATTTTTCATTGCTACTTCAATTAATTGTATAAATTTATCTTCATGCGTTTGTTCTCCAATGATATCTTTAATTTGCTCTTCACTAACATATTTTCGGTTTATCAGAATATCCCATATGTATAAAAACATCATTAAATCATCACGGTATTTTCTTGCTAATATGTTTGCATCACTAAAACTACCGAACATGCAACAACACTTGACACTATTAAGCGTTTTTACCGCTGAATCAAGATGTTCTGTCTGAAATATATGAACCTTATCCCCAGAAATGCAAGTTATAATATGACCGGCTTCCCTTATCAACGTTGAAAAAAAATCTAGAAATTCTATTAATTTATTCACTTTTATTGAAAAAGTAATAAAATTCGGATCTTTCGATATAATATTTTGATTCTTTTCTAAATCAGATAATTCCAGAATACTCTTCCTTTCTTAACTATTAGTGAAGTGAAACGCCAGCATTGTAAATCAAGTACTCCTATTTAATTAGTTATATTTATGGATAATCGAAGTCGGTTCATAAAATTTTTTAATTCTGTTGAATTTTTCGTTTCGAATTTGCCAGATATGTGGTCTGAGAAAAAGGACCTTTGTAAGCTTCTTCATCCAAAAAACCAAGAATGATTTTGACCTTCTCTTTATCGGACGGAATAACAACCTTTTTATTATCAACTGTAATTTCGATACCTGCGGCTTTTGCTAATGATTTTATCTTGGAAGCTGTATAGTTTTCAAGAACGCCTGAATCATTAATCATTGCAATTTTTCTGCGTATCCACGAATTAGCCATAATTTGAAAAGCAGCAGGATTTTCGATGTTTAATTTATCATTATCAGAAAAGCATTGTACTTCATGGTCAGTGGCAGAGCGGTAATATTCACTCAAATCGAAAATTTGCCGAGCAAAGAAATAGGAAATAAACTGTAATTGTCCATCCGTAAAATAGCAATCTACGATATCAGAAATGCTAATGCCAAACCTTTTCTCTTGAAAGAATGTGTTGTTTTCAAAAAATAGGTTATACCATTTAGTGGATATATATTGATCTTTCCTGAAACGTTGAAAAGCCACTGTAAATTTTTCTGCGTCCCCAATTTCCTCGCGTTGTCCAACAAAAATAGCTCTAATCTCTGGAAATTCTTCATCTACCTTTTGGTATGCCGCAACTCCTATAGGATTACGGATGGAATCCTTAATATCATCCTGCAATTGAAAATTTTCTATTGCGAGAAATTCATCTTCATGCGGTTTATAACTTCCGTCAAACATCACTTTTTCTTTGTCTGCGATTAAATCTTCAACTGCGTTCGAAAAAGTATTACAAATTATTGCCTGTGTTTCGCCTTCCAATTCCAATTTGCAAACCTCGACTGCTTTATTTACTACTTTTAAAACCATGACAGAACTATTTTCAAACATGTTTAACCCCTTTCCGTATCCAAAAGTAGATACTCGAATATTCGCTGGACAGATTTTAAATGTTTTGAATTCCTTAGCGAGCGTTTGCTAATTAAAATATAGTTTGAAATACCATTCTCGGCGCTTATTGAATAAAAGTGATAACCACGAATAAATAGTAAGGGATTAGGGATTGCCGAATTAACAAAAGGTAATATTAGGATTAAAGCACAAGCGATAATTATGCTAACCTTTAAATTAAATTTCTCAAGGGCAATACTCGCAAAGGGCACGAGGTACGCAAAAATATAAGCTATAATCCAACCATCATTTGAAGAAATATTAGTTGTTCTAATAGCAATGGATGCAATATGCCGTTTCCCGTAAGCAAAAGATAGGTATAGCAATATAATCAGAACAAGCCCTATACTAACAAAGACGATAGGAATTTGAGCAGTCTTGTATTGCTGATACCATATAAATGCAAACACAAAAGTAAGCGGAGCGGCAGATGATAAATTATAGATAAAACGCTGTACTTTATTTGCCATGTGATTCCTCCCATTTTTTATTGGGTTATAACTTCCGATTGTTAGCCTTACAGGTACATAGCATCGAAAGATGATTATCCGAAAGTGGAGGACGTTTTGATATTTTGGGCCGATAATCATATCTTCTTCCTGAAATTAGACTCAAATACGACTTGAAGTGGGGAGATTTAAACTACAAAATAGTTTTCACACAATGTGATGGATAATGGTAACATCATCAACTTGTCCTCCTATGTAAGAATCAGAAAGGTATCTCGTCATCCTCCACGTCGATTACCTGCGGTTCAATGTAATTTCTATTTATAATTGTTGCAGCAGCGTTATAAAACTGTGGCAAATAATCCGGTAATTTCTGCTGAATCTCCTCATACAGCGATATCGCATCTTCCAAAGCCGACATAGGAATTGACACTCCATTTGTTACACGATCATCCAATCCGAGGATTATTTCGGCAGGTATTGCTGTCTCAAAAAGGTGATCTCTAATATCTTGTTTCAGATGATTAAACACATATTCTATATAGGCACTATCAACTCTTTGACTAAGTGTAAAGGTCGTGTACCAGCCCGAATTGCCCCAGTAGTCTTCACTATAAACGCCGCATAATGAATAAATGACATCACGTATTTTTTCACGGAGTTGATTCACATCTGGGAGAGAAAAGTCCTTCTTTGGTGAAATAGTCTCGGATACTTTAATTTCAAGCTGGGATTTATAATAACTATTATCTTTGATAACAATGTTTTTTCCGGTGAATTCCTTAAATTCCTTGCAGAGTACATCTGTGTTTTTTCTGAAGCCATTATCGTTTGTTATAAAAACGACATCATCTTCGCCGCTACTTTGGAAGAATTCCAAAAGCGAAAACCAAATCAGGGAATCTTTAAATCCTTTATCGCTGGCGCCGTCAACAGACAAAAAAGGTGGAACCTTCTTGAAGACCCTATCCAGAATTTTTGAAAAAGTTGCACCGTCTGACAAGAAGGAAATTATATGTTCGCCGAATAAGTCAATATAGCCTTTTTGGGTCAATTCTTTTTCTGTTTCAAATCTTTTATTAAAAGGTGTAGTTATGCGTATGCTTGCAATACCTCTATATCCGTTAGTCAGTGCTGTTAGCTTTTCGTATTTGTTCTTCAATTCCAGATATTTTTGCGATATACGCTCGTCAATTGACACTTGTGTAACATATACCGTAAATTCTTCGCTAAGGTTAGCAACGACTTCTTTTAGGTTGAGATTCTCAATTATGAAATTTGTATCAAAAACAAAAGCTTTTTTCTTACACATGCAACACACCTCCAATAGAGTACCAAATAGAGTAAATTAACTATCATGTATTTTTTCCTAGTGCACCCTTGCCGATAGACATTTCTATATTACGCAATCCAAACATAAAGTAATTTCATCCTATCTCACCTATGTTTTTTCGCACAGTAATTAGCTTCCCATTTTTAGACTTACATAAATTTCTATACATATTTATCCATTTCGCCACAATTCAAGTAATATCCTTTAAAAAATAAAATATGGACAATTAAAAAGCCAATAAGTATATACCGACAAAAGAAGCCTGTTGCCATATAGTAAGAATT
>CAYQPF010000275.1:0-3854 GCA_964419225.1 uncultured Candidatus Cloacimonadota bacterium
TGATAAATTATTTTTTACACTTAATAAGTTACAGAACACGAGACATTCCTCCCAACTCACATTTTCTACAGGTAAGTCTTTCCCTTTGAAAAACGAGGGATTGTAGCCCATGACTTCTTCCCATTCTGCCTGGGTTACTTCGTATCTGGCCATATAAAATGAGCTAACTTTCTCTCCATAATATGAGAGATACTTTGATCCATTATTATCTCTGGACTTATATATGGAAACAGCACCACCCTTAACGAAGACCATACTGGTATTTAACCTGGATAACCTCCAACAAAAAAGAATTCCGACTGTCAAGACAATGATCAAAGCTCCCATTAATATTGATTTCAAATGAGCCCATACAGGAAGAAATAACCGCTTTAGAAGCTGCCGTTTTTGCTCAGAAAGTAACATTTTTGTCATAAAAACCTCAATATATCTGATCTATAATAGAGTTACAGATGGCTTCTACAGAGACGAAAACCAGCATAATACGCATTTGGTGTAAAATAATCCAGCAAAAAATCTGACTGATTATTTGTACCATTTCTCAATGTTCTAACCCATATTGATTTATATACTCCCCACGGCAGCTTCTTGATCTCAGGTGTAAAATCCAATAAAACATAAGTACTGCACCAATCCCAACACCATTCAACTTCATTAAGTATCCTGCTTTGGCAATATATCTTTTTATAAAATTTACTCTCCCCTGATATACCCCAAAAATAAGGCTGTTTATTTTCTTTAATATAATAATCCTTTGATTTTCCGCTTCCCTTGATCGCATACTCCAATTCTGCCACAGTTGGAAGCCTGTATCCATTTGCATTGAAATCACAAATAACCTTTGCACCATCAATGTAATAACAGGGTGTTAACTTTTCCTTTCTACTCTTTCTATTACAGAATTCTATACAATCATACCATGAAACATTTTTCACTGGTGTATAACTTAAATGACCCAAATCATATCTTAGTTCCATAAAATCTTCCCACTCGGCATTTGTAACGTTGCGTTGTCCGATATAAAAGGATGCCATCTTTCCTCTGCGTATCCCCTGTAACTCGTTTGAAGGATACTCATACTCCCCGCCTTCAACAAAAACCAGCTCAGCAGGTTGATAAGCAAAATGACGATGCTTGTTATGGGACTTTACAGCTGGAAAATTATACATTGTGGAACCACGAGGCAAAACACGGGGATTCTCTAACCATTCAAAGGATTTTCCCTTAAATATCTCATTCGGTTTTAACCAATAACTTCCCCAAATTATTAAAACTGCAGTCAGTAAAATTAATAATGTTTTTCTGGGCACTCTTAGACTTATTCTTCCCGATGATGGCAAAATTCTCCGGCAATGTTTGCACTTTATTGCCTCCGCATGTATTTCCTTGTGACAGTATTTACATAGTTTTATATTCTCCATAATGACACCCTGTCTCGATTCTCTCTTGTTTTCACAATTTCGTCCGGCAAAGACGCAACCCAATAATGTTATTACTCAAACTCGGATCCTGTGTATTTCTATAAATGATCCATTCATAATCGGAAAGAGATTTGATCTTCCCAAAACGTACTATTTTCCGGGTACCGTTTAAAGGTCCGGTAGGATTGATCTGGGACTTGGCACTATATGGTCCATCCCAATCCCAACACCACTCTGTAAGATTAAAGTCTTTTCCCAAAGATGGCTTTCTGGGAATTACCTCTTCTACAATTATTTTATCCCATTCTTCCCCTAATTCATCCTCTTCTACTGTTAGATCTAAATCTTCAGTTTCATTCCTTGAAACATGGTGATCATTGGATTTTTGGTATCTTTCTTTCATTCTCTGCATATCCTTGTTCCTTTGGGCAGCATATTCCCATTCAGCCTCGGTTGGAAGTCTATACCCATTGGCAGAGAAATCACAGGTCACTTTTTTGCCTTCGATTTTATAACAGGGAGTCAGCTTCTGCAACTTACTCTTTTCATTACAAAACTGTATGCATTGATACCAGGTAGCGTCTGTCACCAATTGACCCTGATACTTATTTGATTGACATCTCATGATAACATCCCACTCATATTGATGAATTTGTCTTTTGCCCATATAAAAAGAAGAAAGTGTTACTTTGTGTGCAGGTGATTCATGCTCAAACTCTCCTGGAAACACATTACCCATTGTAAAAATACCACCCTTTATAAATTCCATGGAGGTTGAATCGTATTTCGCAAACAAATTAGTCCTGTTTGATATCTGTTCCTCCGTCATCGGCAAATGCTTTTTAACAGGTTCTTCACACATTTTGAATAATTCTATATCTGTTCTCGTGACCGTGTTCTGCTCGTTAAATATTTTTCTGTCTTCGAAAACTCTTAAATTAGGCCATTTAAAAAAATCAGGCAGTGTTTCACTTTGGTATAAAAACATTTCCAACAATAGCATTAAACCACAAACAAATACCAGCAGGATCAAAATAATCTTAGAAGTAATTCTCCTTTTGCTCCCATCTGTTTTGCTTTCCACCAAAATACTGTCACAAATCTCACAATATGTGGCCTCAATTGGTATCTCTTCTTTACAAAAAGGACATTTCTTCAAGGTATCCATAGAATACTCCCATTACACTTTAGAAAATCTTTGCCTCTGATACTAATTATCAATTTAAAATATTTAAAGTCAAGAGAATATTATCTATTTAGGAACAGTGTTTTTGGGAGAATGTTCAACTTTCTTTTTTTAACCCGAACTGTGCAGTAGAATCTTTACAATCTGGGTTTAAATTAACTACAAATAGTAGTATTAGCTAAGGAGTAAATTGGCTGATTTTTAATGGAAAACATAAGGACACAACACACCTCCCCCGCTTCGCGGGTACTCCTCTCAAGAGGAGAATTGGCCTTTCAGTTATTTATACATTGTAGATTATCAATTCAATCCTCATTTCAAGCTTGGCATAACAATAGTTACATATGACCTTAGTACCTTACAATAAAAATTCTTACATTTTTTGGCAAATATGTATTTGGATTTGGGCTAAAGCCCCGAGGGGGGTGGGTTTATTTATACCCGGCATAAAGCCGGGCCTATTGATGAACAAAGCCCATTAACCAAGGTTAAGTCAGTCATTATTTGCCTCATCAATAGCCTCTGGTTTTAGCCGGAGGATTAATAATAAACGAATATTCCTCCCTCCCTAATGGCTTCAGTCAAATTCACTATCAATAATCATAATGAAAAACAAATTGTCCTATGAAATTCTATTTTAGTTCTGGCTTGCCCAGGTTAGGAGTACTGAAAATATGATAAATTATATATGCTCCATGCAAATGATGCAGGACGCTAGACCTTAATTAAAATTCATATCAAATAACTCCAGATCCGGGAGTATCAACTCCTGAAATATGTTATCTGCAAAATATGCTGGACGCTAGTCCTATTTTAGCATGAGCATCTTACTGGTGAGGATTTTACCGGGTGTAGTGAGTTGATAAAAATATATTCCTGAAGCTATTCTCTGACCCTGATCGTTATCGCCTTTCCAGACAATTCTGTGCACACCGGATTGCAAATTCCCCTGATACAGACTTTTGACTTTTTGCCCCTTGATATTATAGACTTCCAGAGAAATTTTTTGTTCCTGGGACAAAGAAAAAGAGATGGTGGTTTCCGGATTGAAGGGATTAGGATAATTCTGCCCCAACGCAAGCACAGGTTCGGAATTATATTGATCCTGATTATTTACAAAGGCTGACACATCTATTTTTTGAGAGTAAAGTTCTTTGTTATCAACACCGGCCGGGGTTCTGGTCCAGTTCAAATATATATAAGCTCCCTCGGCATCGCTTAAAACAGGCTCTCCCAACCATCCACTC
>CAYQPF010000276.1:0-3827 GCA_964419225.1 uncultured Candidatus Cloacimonadota bacterium
TGGATGGGACTGGCCTGGAAATAATCAGGAGTTATCTGTCTCCGGGAGTAACAATTTCTTTGATCGGCTCTTCCGGTGTCGGTAAATCGACCATCATAAATGCTTTGCTGGGCGAAGAAAGGATGTCCACCCGGGAAATCAGACAGGCTGATTGTCGTGGCAGGCACACAACTACGCATAGAGAAATGATCCTCATGCCAACCGGCGGGATATTGATCGACAATCCCGGGTTAAGGGATATCAAGATTATTGGCACGGAAGAAAGTCTGGAAAAGACTTTTGAAGATATAATTGAACTGGAGCAGGAATGCCGGTTCAGTGATTGTCAGCACGACACAGAACCTGATTGTGCTGTCAAGGAAGCGATTGAACGTGGTGATCTGGATGAAGATAGACTGGACTCTTATCGCAAATTGAAAAAAGAAATGGCTCATGCCAATCTCAGACGGGAACAGCGAAGAAAGATGGAAGACCAGCTGATCTATAAACAGAACAGGCAAGGCAGAAAAAATAGTTGTTAGTTGTTAATGGTTAGTTGTTAGTTAAAGTAAGACAGACTTAAAACCGATGCTTCTTAGAACAGGGACTTCTAGTAATGGAAGTCCCTGTTTAATTTCGGACAATAATTATTACTTTGAATTTTTCAGGTTAGTTCTTTTTTTTGCCGGTTCATACACAGCTCTGACCTGATAGAACAGTTTACTGTCTGCAGGTTGATATGAATAAGTCAGTTCTGTAGTTGATCCTACGAGGGTAGTAAAGCTGCCATTAGGATCAGGATCACAGTAGATATTGAAACTGGATACCGGAGTAGAGCAAGACCAATTTAAAACAATATTTTGAGTAATCCCATCGTAGGAAATTATCACATTTGAAGGAATTGGTACTACCAGCCATTCCAGGGCACTAGCTTCTGCAATATTGTTAACTTCAGATAATTCTGTGATCTCCTGACCTGAATCCAGCATTGCCCAGCTATTCCAAATGGTTTCTGAAGTGGTAGTAACGAATGGGAAAGTAATGGTTACGGAGTCACCGGCAGCGAGGGAATTAACTCTTTGGTAGGCATCGCCTGTTTCGCCAATACCGGGAGCTGTTGTTCTATGATAGAAAAGATCAACCCAGAAAGGATCATTAATAGGAGTTGCAGAGTTGTTTTTTACAATGATTGTTGCTGTAACATATTCACCTGTGAAAGCTGAATTTGTGTTCCAGTTAAAAGCTGTAATAACTAAATCGGGTTGAAATCCATCCCAGGAAATCAGATTGTAGGGATCGTCCTCATACATAGGGCCAGCGAAACCACCTTCTGTATTCGTGAAACTGACAGAGCCTGCATTGTTGGTTTTAGCCACATTATGAGCCATCGACCAGGTGTTGGTGGGGAAAACTACTCCGCTGATAGTGTAGTCACCGGAATTACCAAATGTAATATATGTTCCGCCAGATGTTCCGTTGGAGAAATTGCAGAAATTGAAGGCATGATTTACATCTACGATAGCAGTAGCACTGATATTAATACCAGTAGCCGAAAGGTATTCAAAATTGCCCCATTCCGCTGAAATTGTACCACCATTATTCACTTGAATGGTAGGTCTGGCAGTTTCGGATCTGGTGATAAGGGCATTGTTGAATTGCGAGCCCATGACTGTTAAATTTCCTCCGGAATTTATATTCAGATAAGCTCCCAAATGTGCAGATGCACCAGAATCAATAATCAGGGTTCCCTGATCGTTAATATTAACAGTACCGTTTGTATAAAGAGCATGACCATAAAGATTCAGAGTCCCATTGGCAACATTAAGAATACCTGAGTTTCTGATGTTCAGGTTTGAAAGTAAGTACAATTGGGAAAGACCTTTGTAGATATTGATGTGAGTAAACCAGACAGAATCTGCAGATGCCAGAACATTAATTGTTTGATCTGTGGGACTGTTAAAGTAAAGATAGCTGGAATGATCGTACCACGCGGCATTAGCAGAGAAGTCCAGATTGCCATGAATTTCGAATGTGAGTGAAGGATTAGTTGAGTACCAGCCTCCATCGATAATAGAGAGATTATTCATTTTCATATCACGGACAGGTCTGAAGTAACCTGAGGGTTTATCGATAAAGATATCATGCAGATTTAAAGAAGTTAGAACATTATCGTAGAGTTGATTATCAGAACCATTGAAGTGAAGAATAGTATTACCGCAATTAAATCCTACAGTAGTGGACAGGGCTGTGTTGTATTGGGTAAAATTACCACCCAGATAAATATGAGCACCACCATTAGCCATATTCAAACCGGCTCCGGTGTTGATAAAGAGATTCCCGCCAATCATAAAAGTATTTAAATACCCGGGTGTAATGGTTCCGTCAAGTATGCTGAGATTGCCATTTATGGTATATACTTCCCCGTCAGTAGTAGTCACGCCGTCTTCGTTTTCATAAGCTTTGTTGATTGTCAGGTTATTGAAGGTACAGGGGTAAGTGATTGCTGTGGGTTCAAGACCAGACAGGATGACAGTGCTGAAGTTGGGGCTGAAGGTTCCTGAGGGAGAGATAATGAAATTACCATTAACAGTCATATTACCATAAGCACCGTAAGATCCATTACTTACAGTGAAGTTTCCAGACACAGACAGATTTGAGATAGCCTGAATACCATTAGTCCGGGAGCGGGGAAGAAGAGATCCGTCATGATTCCGCAGTACAGAAGTAGTATTCGTTCTGCTTGCTTTATTAATAACTAATTCCGATAACCAGGAGTTTGAACCCATACTCAGAAAGGCATCATTTGAGCCGATCATTTCGAGCTGCCAATTTGAACCCTGAAAATCTGGCAAAATACATTCAAAACTACCGGCAGTCTTGATCACCCCCCCGGTGATACTATAAGTAAAGGGGTTGGAACCAGAACCAATACTGATGCCCTGATCGGCAAAATTCAGTAAACCTCCGGACATATTGATAGACGCAGAAGATGTGTAAGCAGTATAGCTCGTACCCATACCGCCATAGATGTTCATGTGCCCACCGAATATATAGAAATTTCCATTTAAATCAATATGTTGTTCTGCATCCTGATACAGATCAATTATGCATGTAGCATTAACATAGAAATCTCCATATATCCCATCCTGAGCCAGATCATTGGCAGTAAAATGACTTGCCAAAAGCAGGTCAACAGCACCGGCTATCCAGTTGTAACTATTACAGGTAATAGAGGAGATCATTAAACGGAGGGCACCACCAGGTTTGGAAATTGTCAGAGTATTGAAGATTTCATTAGAACAGTATTGATGTACTGATCCTTGGAAAACCACATTGCCTGAGTTCTCAAGAAAAGCATCAGGATTGACATTATTATACCAGTTACCATTAAGATATATGTTGTTAGGAGCCGAGAAAGTACCTGCTGAAATTGTGAAATCACCTAATACAGTAATGTCTGATGTACAGGAAACACTTGAGGTTCTTTGAGGATTAGCCTGACTGGGTTGTTTATTTTGATTGTTTCTGACAGCTGAAGAGGAACCCTGTTTATTTATAGTCAGATGAAAGAAGTTGGTTCCGGTTGCCAGATCTACTTCGGCATCAGTTGTTCCATTGAGACTAATTAATCCACCTTCAGGTGAAAATTCAAATCTTTGGGAGATGAAATCTCCGTTAGTATTGACTGTTCCGCCGGTAATATTCTCGGTAAACAAAGTATAATTATTGTTGATATGAATACCAATATCACCAAAGTTGAGAGTTCCGCCATCCATTGTTAATGAAGCATTTTGATTTTGAGCCCAGTGGGAAACCATGTTGTAATCAGAGTACACATTGAAAGTTCC
>CAYQPF010000277.1:0-3802 GCA_964419225.1 uncultured Candidatus Cloacimonadota bacterium
ACACTAATATTGCTTCAAACTTTGGAGCCGGTGTTTATATCACAAATCATTCCTCACTTTGGAAAGATAACACCCTGAATGCAAATACAGGTGGTGCTAGTGGTGGCGGTATTTATGCCCTGGATTCAAAAGCTGAGTTTCTCAAAAATTCCCTGACTAATAATACTGCCGTTACTTCCGGTGCAGGAATTTATCTGAAAACAACTTCAGCTCGTGAGTCTGAGGATCTTATCAGAAATAACAGTAGAAAAACCAATAACTCTGATCGAACTATGCTGAGTTTTCTAGGTAATACTCTCAAGAATAATACAGGCCCTGCTTCAGGTGGAGGTCTCTATGCCGAAACAAATAAATACGATTTCAAGAGTAATCTGATTGCAGATAACCAGGCAACAAATGGTGCCGGTGCATATTTCCAAAATCACACAGGAAAATTCTACCAAAATACTGTTGTGAATAATACCACAGTACCCTTATCAAACGGTGGTGGAATCTACTTCAATACCTCAGGTACGGATATGTTGTATAATGTGATTTGGAATAATCAGGGAACATCCGGCAGAAACGTCTTTGTAAGTACTACCGGTACAGTCATTCCGACTCTTGGTTACAGTTGTGTTGATGCTCCGACTACTTCGGTTACCAGAACCGTACCAACCAATTGTTGGGATACTGACCCACAATTGGTATCAAACACTTACCAACTTAGTGAAGCTTCCTATTACATCAACCGTACCCCGGAAAGCTATCTTCCGGATTCCTTAGAAATTGATGCTGCCGGCAATGCCAGACTAAACAGAGATAACGGTTATCCCATTTGTGATATCGGTGCTTTTGAGTTCCGGGGTGATTTCATTTCAAGAGGAGATTCCCTTTTAGCTAGGGATGAACATATCATTTCTTATTCTCCCTGCCATATTACAGAAAACATAATTGTTCCGGCCAATAAAACCCTTACCATCAAACCCGATGTCAGTATTTTGGTTGATGACAGATATGGCTTTGATATAATAGGAAAAGTCCTGGCTATTGGTGAAGCAAACCGTAAAATACATTTCAACAGCTATAATTCGGATTATAATAACCACAAGTGGAAAGGCTTCAAATTTGATAATACTAATTCTACGATGACAAGCAGTGATTCTTCTAAATTTGTTAACTGCAATTTCAGTAATGCCTACGCAGATACTCTTCAAAGCGGAGCAGTACTCAACATCAAAAACTTCAATAAAATTAAACTTACTAACTGCTCTTTCACAGACAATCTGGCACGGGAAAGCGGTGGTACCATCTCTTTAAAACATTGCCTGTACTTCCCTGAAATCACTGCTTGCAGTTTTACCCGAAATTCTACACTATCAGGTTTCGGCGGAGCAATTTCTGCCGACTCTTCACGTACTTTCCTTAAATACTGCTCTTTCTATGATAATAGCACAAACACCCAAACTGGTAAATCCGGCGGTGCTGTCTTTTGGAATTATCTCGGGAATATTGCTGATAATAACCTCAAAGTGGAAAACTGTGAATTTGTAAACAACCTCGCACGTAACAATGGCGGCTCTGTCTGTGCCGTTTCCAATAAAGCAGTATTGATCAGCGTGAATAATATTCACGGCGGACAAAGCAATGCCGTTGAAAAAGATTCCTTTACTACTGACAATGTCGGCGGTGGCGGTATCTATATTGAAGGCTGCAACAATTCTCTTGTTACCGGCAATAGCATCAGCGACTGTCAGGCACCTAAAGGAGGTGCTCTGGTCTATGTTACAACTATAGCTGCAGATTCTGTCCTAATTCAGAATAACACTGTCTTCCAAAACATAGCAACTTCCCAAGGTGGCGGGATCTTTGCCCAATCCGGAAAAGTTAAACTGATTAGCAATACCTTTACCGAAAATGGTGACTCCATTATCCCCCAGACTATGGGTGGAGCCATAGCTTTTTCGAATACTGCTAACGCTCTTTTAAATAAAAATACCTTCCACAAAAATAGTGCTGCCGTAAAAGGCGGTGCTGTCTATAGCGATAACCCCAAAATCAGATTCGTGAATAGTCTGTTCACTGAAAATAAGAGTTCTAACGGTGGTGCCCTGTACATCAAAGGTAATTCGACTGACAGTACTTATGTTACTAATTGTACATTCTCAAAAAACCAAGGGTTTACCAAAGGCGGTGCCATTTATCTGGAATTAGGAAAAATGAATTTACGGAATTCAGTTTGCTGGCAAAATTATGCCACTAATGGCAGTGAACTTTACCTTAAAAAAGTAAACAGACTGCTGGTTAAATACAGTGCTCTGACAAATAATACAACCGGTTATGTTACTCTTGATACCACAAGTGTTTTCAATATAAGTTATGATGTAAATACTCTCACAGGTACAAATGCCAATCCGGGATTTGTTAATAATTCTTTTTATTATCTGTCTGCTAACAGTCCCTGCCGTAACTCCGGAAATAATAATCTGTATTACCAAACGAACCTCCCGGCTTATGATTTATACAATAACTCCAGATTTGTCGGCAGTACTATCGATATGGGTGCTTATGAATTCAACAGTTCTGAAGTAAACTCAAATATCACGGCAAATACTACCTGGAATCAGGATTTTGTCACCATCTCAGGAAATATCACTGTAGTATCCGGTGTATCCTTAACAATTGCAGACAGTACCTGTATTATTTTTACAAATGGCAGCAATATGCTCGTTTCAGGTGCTTCCATGAATATCGGAAAGCATGTTAAATTCCTCGGAGTTTCTGCTGATGATGATAATACCGGTATTACCTTTAAAAACTCCATTGTTAATTCAATCAGTAAATGTTTAATCGATCATTGCTTCTTCAAAACTGAAAATACTTCTATAGTTTATGACAGTTGCCAGATCGATTCTTCCTTTATTGACCACACTAATAGCAATCTGACTATCAAAAACTCCATAGGAAATGCTATAGTCATCAGTGCTTTTGGAAACTCTGAAGGTGATAAACTGGATAAAGTTCTCCTGGAAGACAATACTCTGCAGGGAAATGCCGGACAGGTTCCGCCTTCAACACTAGTTTCTATTTCCTCTTTCCCTAATTTTAACATTACCGGAAACACAATTCGAAATTATGGAACCGGTATCTGGCTTAATGAGTCAGGACTTTCCCGCGATTGTTTGATTAAAGATAATACTGTCACTAACTGTAATTATGGATACGGCATCGAAATCTATCATTGTAATGCCGATATCATCGGAGCAAATAACATTAACAACAACTACGTTGGTATTGCAGGAGCCAGAAACAGTGTGATTAGTATTAATGGAAATAAGGAACTTCCTCTTCAAACCATCCACAATAACATGGATAGTGAACTCATCTTCGCTTACGACAGTTATCCTAACAAATTCACTCAAAATGTCATCTACGACATGGCATATAGCGATCTGACACCGGTTTATCTCAAAGTAACCAATACAGACAAGGACAGTAAAGAAGTCGATGCACTTAACAACCTTTGGCAAGGTAATTTCAATCCGAACCTAAATTTCGAACACTATGAATTAGTTACTTTTGATCCTGTCTGGTCTCCGGGATATGATATTCAGGTCAAAGAGAATGCAGCTCAGGAAATGTATGAAAATGCTCTGTACAATTTCAAACAGGAAAATTATGACATGGCAACCAATGTCTGCAAGTCTTTGATTAGTAATTACACTGATAGCGATCAGGCTGTTAAAGCAACTCAATTACTGTTTACCATTACGAATAGTAATACCAGATTTGGTAATAATCATCAAATCGTTTTCATCGGTAA
>CAYQPF010000278.1:0-3729 GCA_964419225.1 uncultured Candidatus Cloacimonadota bacterium
GGGTGGTTAAATAATAGTTTGTCCTTATTTCTTCTTAAGTTAATGACATTGGGCTACTGACTACTGGCTACTGAGATAGCTTCAGCCAGGTTGTAAAGATTCTACTGCATAGTTCGGGTTTAAGCAATCATGCCTATACCTCTTTGACCGGAAGTGTGTTGTGTCTCTAGCTCCTGCCTGGACATATGAAAATATGCTACTTATTTTAAGTTCGTATCATATGACCACAGGAGTACTGAAAAGTATCAGTATCTCAAATATGATACAAGTGGAATATGCTGGACGCTAGTCCTATTTTAACATAAGTAATTTGCGGGTTTTTTGATAGTTACCGGCTGTCATTTGGTAGAAATATATACCGGAAGAGCATATTTTGTTGTTCAGATCCTTACCATTCCAGATAAGGGAATGATTTCCGGAATTCATATGTTCCGAGAGTAAAGTACAGACTTTATTTCCTCTGATATTGAAGATATCTATTTTCACAAATGAAGTGGCTTTCAGGTTAAAAGAAATGGTAGTTGAAGGATTAAAAGGATTGGGATAAGCTTGATAGAGAGTTGCAGTATCATTCGGTTCGGGTATTTGAATATGCTCCGAGTTCGCTACATAATTATGCAAAACAGGATAACCTGAATTGAGGTCTGGAAAGATTTGCCAAATTGATTCAAAATCCCAGCCTGCATCCGTGAAAGTAGATTGTGTTTTCATTTCAACACTCGTTTTACCTAAAACATTGTTTAGAGTCCCATTATCATTAACTCCGATTCCAGTTGTTTGTTCTGAAGTTTCCACATCCCAGAAAGAATTACTCACAGAAGAATCATATAACCCTCCTATGAGTCCACCAATATTACTATTGCCATATACATGGCCGGTACTATAACAATTTATTACCGAAGAAGTGAATGTACTGCTTCCAGCTAATCCGCCGCCATAGTAGCCATTATTCAGGTGATCAGCAGTACTAAAGCAGTTGCTGACAGTGGAATTCATCTCAATGGTTCCAACTAAACCACCAATTAAGCTCACTCCTGCTACAGTTCCTGAACTATAACATAAGTTGACATTAGATTCAGACAGATAGCCTGCTAAGACTCCAATGACTTCTGTTCCTCTCACATTCCCCGAACATGAACAATTTTCTATTGTTGAGGAAAAACAATCACCCACTAAGCCTCCGACATTAAGCCTTCCCCTAACATTAAGATTTATCAGATTAAGATTGGAGATCGTGGCATTCGTAATATGTCCAAATAGTCCAACTGGACTCAGATCAACTGTAATATGTTTTATATAAAGATTCGAAATAGTATGGGATTGACCATCATAGGTGCCCCAAAAAGGGTAATTGTCCAAATTAGAATTGAAGTACCCGATAGGTTTCCAGCCTGTGCTGTCATTCCAGGCAACAATGTCATCAGGGAAAGTGATATTATTAGTTTGGATATAGTGTTTATCCCAGTTGGTTGAATCCTGACTTATCCAGTAAAGGTTTTGCCAGGAAGATATTTGGTAGGGATCATTTTCCGTGCCGTTCCCGCTTGGCTGGACAGCTGTTTGAGCAAATATGCCAGAAATAAATGCCAGTAAAAGTGCAGTTAAAATAAACCTATTCATACAATTCTCCTTTGATTATAAAGAAATTTGGCACAAAGTTAAGTCAACTATAACATTTTCTAACAGTCAACATGCTAAGAGTAATTATAAAATGACTAAAATTATATATTCACCAGTTTCGTACACTCGTACTGCCCGGCAACAATAAGCTCCGTGGGAGCGTTGATACTTTGTAAATAGGAACGCATCATTGTTTCTGCTATCTCAGGTGTGTTATTGACTTCTGAGAGATGGGCTAAAATGAGATTTTGCAGATGGGGTCCCATGATCTGAGTGATGATCCCGATGGCCTGCTCATTGGAAAGATGCCCGACCCGACTGCGTACTCTCTGTTTGAGATCCCAGGGATAAGGTCCGTCCAAAAGCAGTTTTATATCATGGTTACTTTCCAGGATCAAAGTTGTCACATTTTTTACTTTATTAACCAGCAAATTGGAGGCATATCCCACATCGGTAACAATCGCCATACTGCGTTCCGGATGCTGAGTGGAAGCTATTAAAAAGTTGGAACTGTCTATCGCATCATGAGAAGAGGTAAACGGATGTACTATAAGATCACCTATCAGAAAGTCATCTCCCTGAGTAAAGAATACCGGTTTATGTGGTATTTCACCAATCGCTCTGGCCGAGAATTGATGTGTCTTGGCTGTGATAAATAGTGGGATCTTCAGCTTACGGCAGGCAACTCCGGCTCCTTTGATATGATCGGAATGCTCATGACTGATGATCACTGCCTGCGTTCTAAAGATATCAATGCCTAACTTTTCTGACTCCTCCTGGATGCGTTTGAAAGAGATTCCCACATCGATCAAAACCTGAGAACTGGCAGTTCTGACAAGAAAACAATTGCCTTTGCTACCGCTGGCGAGAGATGTCACCTGAAAATAGTTATCCGACATAGACATAGCGGTTGTTCAATTTATCGTATTCTGTCCATTTGGTTTGGGCTTTATCCGTCCCTTCGATCAATTGCTTAACCCCGACAGTCTGAGCATCCATGTTATCGGCACAGTTCAAGGCAACTGCTTCAATAGTCTGAGGGACTTTTACAGCACCTTTATCTATTTCTCCATGATGTGAAAGAATGAGATGTCGCAACTTCATGAGTGTGACTGCTGGAAAAGCATTGATCGCTTTTGATTTCTCAACTACTATTTGATCAGCAATAGAAATATGGCCGACCAGCCTGCCCAAATCCGAAAAGTCAATGGTCGTTTTAACAAAATACTCATAAACTTTACCCATATCGTGCAAAAGTGCTCCGGCTATCAGGATATCTCTGTCCACAGGATAGTAATGTGACATAAAATCGCAGATTCTGGCTACAGATACCGTATGTTCCAGCAAACCGCCGATATAGTTGTGATGCCATTGTTTAGCAGCGGGTGACTGGGCAAACAGCTGAAAATATTCTTTATCTTCAAAGATACTGAGCATCAGTGCTTTGATATAGGTATCGTTAATACTGTCGATGTAACCGAAAAACTGCTCGGAAAGAAGATTAACATCCTTTTCGGAAGCAGCGACAAAGTCTGTTAAGTCATATTCTGTCTCTTCGGCAGTCCGGATCTTGCTGACTGTCAATTGCACCTGCCCTTTATAAGAAATGACCATAGCTTTAACTTTGACAATATCGCCTTCTTTAAAGAGTTCGGCAAAGTGTTTGGCATTATTCCAGATGTTTCCATTTACAGATCCGGTTCGGTCCACCAGACTCAATCTTACATAAAAATCTTTGGTTCCTTCTCTCAGCTCTTTTTGATTCGCAACAAAAAAAGCAGTTATTTCCTGATTCAGGTACTGACTTGAATCTTTTACAAATATTTTATCCATTTTATTCCTCTATTCGATTACAAAAATCGGGTTAGTATAGATCCAGCCGTATTTGAAACGGCTGATCTCGAGTCTGTAATGTCCGGGTTCAGTGATTTCAAAAAACCCTAATCTTTCTTTAAGAAAGGCTTTTTTCTTTCCATTGTGGTATAAGAAGACATCAGAAATCTGAGCCATATTAAAAAAATACTTCATGTTGGGTGCAAGTTTGATTTCCTCTCCGAACATAGCACTGTTCACTCCGTCACTGATTCCCCCATAGAAATTGTATGGGAA
>CAYQPF010000279.1:0-3711 GCA_964419225.1 uncultured Candidatus Cloacimonadota bacterium
GTTCAATTAAGCGTTTCAGACACTCTCAACTTTCAACTATCAACTCTCAACTTCTCTAACACTGCCACGCATTCTATGTGATATGTATGAGGAAACATATCGATGGGTTGGATAAAGCTGATTTTATATCCTTTATCCTGGAGCAGGGCAAGGTCTCTGGCCAAAGTCGCCGGATTACAACTGACATAGATGATTTTAGCAACGAGATCAGGGCTGAGAGCTTCAATGATAGAAGGCTCAAGACCTTTGCGGGGAGGATCAAAAATAATGGTGTCTATTTGCTCTTTCTTCAGGATCTTGGGAATATATTTTTCCGTCTGTTCATAATAGAAGACAACATTAGAAATATTATTAGCTTTAGCATTAGAAATAGCATCATGATGTGCAAAGGAATTGGATTCTATGCAGAATACTTTTTTGGCCTTCTCTGCAATATGGATCCCAATCGTACCTATACCACTATACGCATCAACAACCACATCATCCTGATTAATATTCTCTTTGACCAGATCATACAAATCAAGAATCTGATACTTATTCACTTGCAAAAATGACTGGTAATTAACCTTGAACAAGAACTTGCCAATTTCATAATTAAGAAAATCTCTTCCCCAAATCATTTTGGTCTCTTTACCCAGAATTATATTATTATCCTGAGGATTAATATTCTGAACGATGCCCACAATATTCATCTTTGTGGCGATCAGAGATCTTATCAGTAAATTTGTGAAAGGCATATTTTTTGTCTTTGTCACGATAAAAACAAGATATTCTTTATTGTGTGGAGAGTACCTGATCCCAAGATATTTCAAATTCCCGGAATTATCTGCCTCATTATAAATCTTCATGCCTGACTTTTCCACATGCTCTTTAAGAACTTTGAAAATTGTCAGATATTCTTCGGAAATGAGCGGACAAACCAGATTATCAACAATGTTATGACTTTTCCTCTCATACATACCCATCAAGATAGTTTTATCATCTGAAGCCTGAACCGGGAAATAGTTTTTATTTCTGTACTCAGTGTTAGGTTCTGAAGGAATAACAGGTCTGAACTCTGTTTGAAAACTCCGAAACATTTCCTTAACAAGATAATTTTTATAATCTAACTGCTGGTTATAATCGATCCCAATCCAATCACACCCGCCGCAAATTTGGTAAAACGAGCAGGTTTTAGCTCTGTCGGGGAATTTCTGTTTATCGTAATTAAGGATTTTAGCAAAAAAAACTTCTTTTTTTTTATATTCCACTTCGACAGTTACGCAATCACCCGGTACAGCATAAGGAACAAAAACAGGTTGATTTTCATAGTAACCGATCCCATAACCATGAAAGGCTATTTTTTCAATTTCAAGATTTTCAATAACTATCATAATTGATTCGTCAGATGCATATATTTTAATTTCCAGACCATATAGAACGCTTCCCTAATAATTTTTTTGGACATCTTGGAGATTCCGTTAACTCTGTCGGTAAAGACAATGGGAATTTCTTTAATGCGAAATTTTTTCAGCCAGGTACGGTAATTCATTTCAACCTGAAAGGAATAACCGTCGGAAAGAATCCTATCGAGAGGAATTGTTTCCAACACTTTTCTCCGGAAGCACTTAAACCCGCCTGTCGGATCTTTGATCGGCATGCCGGTGATAATTTTCACATATTTGGAAGCGGCCCAGCTTAAGATTAAACGGCTGAGTGGCCAATTCACTACATTGATCCCGTCAATATAGCGGGAGCCAATCACAAGATCATATTTCTCGATCTCTTTCAGCATAACCGGGATTATCTTTGGATCATGTGAGAAATCTGCATCCATCTCCATGATATAATCAAAATCGTTCTGGAGAGCATATTTGAAGCCTGCCACATAGGCAGTCCCCAATCCCAGCTTACGTCTTCGTTTGAGAAGGTGAATTCTTTGATTATCCTTTTGCATGGTTTCCACAATATCAGCAGTTTTATCGGGGGAATTATCATCTACAATGAGGATTTCCAAAGAAGGATCCTGCTCCAGTATAGTTTCAATTAAGCGTACTATGTTTTCGGCTTCATTATAGGTTGGGGTTATAACAAGACTTTTCATTAATTTATTTATCCTTATTATTTTCTAATAGTTGATTTTCCGGGACTGTTCTGAAACTCTTAGCAGGATTCCCCACCCAGATTTCCTGTGCCGGGACATCCTTTGTCACAACAGAGCCCGCTGCGATCATAGCATCTTCATGAAGCACTCTTCCTGGAAGTATTGTAGAATTAACGCCAATTCTGGCACCTGTTTTCAAGGTTACACCCTTAAAATGATTGAATCTTTCTTTATCTCTTCCCATGTAATTATCATTGCTGGTAGCAACACAGGGAGCGATAAAACAGTAATCTTCTATTTCTGAATAAGCGGTGATATAGCAATTAGTCTCAAACTTATTTCTATTTCCTACTTTAGTAAAATTCTCGATTGAAGCATTTCGTCCAACAATATTATAATCACCAAGCGTAACATTCTCACGGATAGTGGCTAAATCAGCAATCAGATTCTTAGTCCCAATTTCACACTGTACATAAATAGTTACATGTGCTCCGATCAGACAATCGTTACCAATTACGGCAGGCTTGTATTCCTTCTGCTCTTTAAAAATGCTTCTGGGTGAAAACAAAGGTTTCTTTCCGATGATCGTATTGTCATCAATCCTTACCCCATCACCAATTACAGTGTTTTCATAAATTATGACATTGTTGGCAATCTGACAATTTTCACCAATAACAACTCCATCCATAATAATGGAATTTATACCGATTTGAGTGTTATTACCAATAACAGCTTTTTCAGAAATATATTTACACATTAAAGTCTCCTCAAAAAGAAAAGCCCCGGATTGCCCCGGGGCAGTATTTTATTAAACAACACCGTGAGCCAGCATAGCGTTGGCTACTTTAATGAATCCGGCAATATTTGCACCATTAACATAATTGACATATCCGTCTTTCTCGGTTCCATATTTTACACAGGCAGCGTGAATGTTTTTCATAATCTCCTGCAAACGTGCATCAACTTCTTCACTGGACCAGTTCATTCTGAAACTGTTCTGAGTCATTTCCAGACCCGAAGTGGCAACACCACCGGCATTGGATGCTTTGCCGGGTGCAAAAAGCACTTTATTCTGCTGAAGAATCTCAACAGCTTCCGGAGTACATGGCATATTAGCACCTTCTGTTACACAGATTACTCCATTATTAACTAATGTTTGTGCATCTTTACCATCAAGCTCATTCTGAGTCGCACATGGAAGTGCAATATCACATTTGACTTCCCACGGTCTGCGGTTAGCAAAGAATTCCACACCATACTCATCAGCATAGTCTTTCACGCAATCCCGGTTGGAGGATCTCATTTCCAGTAAATAATTAATTTTCTCGCCTTTGATACCGTCCGGATCATAAATATATCCATCTGGACCGGAAAGAGTTACAACCTTTCCACCCAGTTGATCAACTTTTATACAGGCACCCCAGGCAACATTACCGAATCCGGATACGGCTACTGTTTTGTTCTCAAAACTCAAACCCTTGGTCTTTAATTGCTCTGCCGCAAAATAAACACAGCCAAAGCCGGTAGCTTCAGGTCTGATCCGACTTCCGCCCCAACCCAGACCTTTCCCGGTCAAAACACCTGTTACTTCATTTTTGAGTTTCTTATACATGCCGTACATATAACCA
>CAYQPF010000280.1:0-3636 GCA_964419225.1 uncultured Candidatus Cloacimonadota bacterium
TGTCGTTAAAGAGAAGTTGCCGTTTTAGGACGGATGCCTGCAGCACCGGGAATGTGAGCAGAGCTATCGCCCATCGGTTCGAGGTAATCGATGAACTGATCACAGGACACCCCATATTTTTCCAGGACATCAGGAGTTTCCAGCATGATTTCCTTGAAAGGATCCCAAAGGCTGATACCGTCTTCCAGGAGCTGATTGTAATCCTTGTCTCCTGTGATCAGGCAAATATTGTAATCATCAACATATTTTTTGGCTAAAGTGCCTAGGATGTCATCTGCTTCATAACCTGCCATACTGATATCATTTAGTCCTGCCAAAGAAAAGAATTCTTTGATAGCTTCCATCCCGAGGATCAGGTCAGGCGGCATAGGCGGACGGTGAGCCTTGTATTCTTTATACATTTCGTGCCGGAAGGTGGGTTCCTTACGGTCGAAAGCGATCATAATATGTTCAGGTTGGAACTTCTCGAGTATTTTTATAAAAGCGTTGATAGTTCCATAGATTGAACTTGTATTAAAACCCTTGCTGTTGATCAGAGGATTCTTGATAAAAGCAAAATGGGAACGGTATCCAAGGGCCGTTCCATCTATAAGATATAAAGTCTTTTTCATTCTTTTCTCCCCAAAGCAAGATAATTTTCCTTTAAATTCCGACAAGTTATTTTTCCAAAAGGAAGAATTTTATGTTTAGGGGACGCTTAATAGAACGCGGATGGTGTTGAGGGAATGGACTCGATGGACTATATGGACTATATGGACAGTATGGACTGAAGAAAGAGAGAAAGGATTCAGGATTAAGGAAAGAGAGAAATAACTCACCCCCAGCCCCTCTCTTACAAAGCGAGGGGAGTGAAAAGAGACCTGGGAAAAAATGTTGAAACCCGCAGGCAAATATTAAGGTACCAGTAGTCAGGTGTCATGTATCAGGGGGAGAAAAAGAAGATAGTTGCTAATGTGAAATAGGGCATGAACACCAAGGATGAAGAGGGGGGCGAAGCAGTTGAGAGTTGAGAGTTGAGAGTTGATAGTTGAGAGTTAGGGGATGGGGGAAATAGAGAGTTGAAAGTTGGAAGGAAGAGATGTTTTTCGAGAAGTTGAAGAGCAGGGCAGAAGAAACATTGTGTATAGAGCTGACGCGAACGGCGTCAGTTCTATACTATTTACTCTTTTTGGACTAAAAAAACAAGAAACTATTGGGAAGCCCTACAAAGGCGGAAGCCTACGTAATTACCGCTGAAGATAGCAGGGTCGTAGCACCGAAACGACACAGCGCAATAGGCGATAATGTTGTCCCAACTACCCCCGCGATTTATCCGGTTAACGCCGCTCAGCGCACCATGATAATCGGTCTGATTGCCTGCCGGATATTCACCAAAAATGTCCCAGCACCACTCAAAGATATTACCGCTCATATCATAAAGCCCCAATTCATTAGCTTGCTTTGTACCTACCGTGTGGGTTGTATTTCCTGAGTTGCTATAATACCAGGCTACTGCACCTACAACACTAGAACCACTGAATGTATAATTATTAGTTAGATTACCTCCACGTGCCGCAAACTGCCACTCTGCCTCGGTCAATAACCGATAACCATTAGCAGTCCAGTTGCAGGATATATTAGTGTGATTAGCACCAGAGGTATTCCAGTTATCCGGCCAACTCGCAGGATCAGTACCATAAGTAAGATAACTATAGCAAGGTGTTAAACCCTCAATAATACTACGCTTATTACAATACTCAATCGTATCAAACCAGGACACCTGTTCTACAGGACATCTGTTCACTACTTGGAAATAAGAAGGATTAGTACCCATCACAGACACATATTCCGACTTTGTAACTTCATATTTGCCAGCATAAAAAGAAGACACTGTCACATCTGAGGTGCCATTGTTAAAAGTTCCTCCCTGAACGAATTGCAGGGGATAAAAGATGTAATTTGTTTCATTACTATATTCTGAACTATCAGCTCCGGCATAAGCATATACCCGATATGAATAAAAAGTCTCAAGATCTAAATTAGTATCCACAAGGTTTGTAGAATTCACACCAAGTGTCTGCCAGGCAATCTGCCATTCCTGTGTGCCTACTTTGCGATCTACCTTATAGCCTTGTTCACAACCAGAATTATCTGTCCAGTTCAGAAGAACAGAAGTAGCTCCGGTTTGAGCTAATGTCATATTTGTTGGTGCCTGTAATTTCCCAATACTGCCGACAAGTCCTGCGATGATGTCATTACCGGTTACATTGCAGGTGCTGTAGCAGTTATTCATCTCAATACCTTGAAAAGTTCCCAGTAAACCACCCAAACTCATATTCCCGGTAATACTTCCGCTGGAACTGCTGTTTATTATCTTAGAATTGATACCGCAAAAACCAACCAGAGCTCCAATGTAATTATTCCCAGTAATATTTACATCTTTGATCTCCACCTTCTTAATCTGAGCCGATCCTGTAACTCCGAACAGTCCGATATTATCGGAAGTTGGTCTGTTGATGAACAAATTGGAAATCACATGAGAATTACCGTTGAACTTGCCATAAAAAGGTGTTGCAGTTGTACCGACAGGTTCCCAGCCTAGTCCGGTATTATAAGGTGCGACATTCAAATCTATGTCATTTATGAGTTCAAAATACTTGGAAGTATGAACCGTTCCGAGATAATTTCGCAAGGAATTGAGTTCCTCCACAGTGGAAATCTGCCAGGGAGAACTTTCTGTCCCATTTCCGCCTGAAAAACCATACAAACTACTGATAAATAACAATACTAATATCAAGAATAAAAATTTTACTTTCACTATTTCCTCCATTTTTTCTGTCTGAATCACTGACTATTCTGGTGATACATGTAAATATGCTCCATGCTAATGGCTACTTCAACACGATCATCTTTTTGATTTTTTTAAAGCTCTCGGTGGATAATTGAGCCAGATAAATACCGGACGCAACTTTATTCCCTGAATCATCATCGCCTTTCCAGGTAAAAGAGTGTTTACCGCGTTCCAGAATATTGTTTTGGATGGATCTTATCTTTTGTCCTCTGAGGTTATAAACAGTAATTACGACCTGTGATTTCTTTTCCAGATTGAACTGGATGGTAGTCACAGGGTTAAATGGATTAGGATATATACTGAAGTTTAATTTAGCTTCGGCACTTTGCACTTGATCGCCAATAGCATTTGCCGGATTCAAAAAAGGGTAGCCATTATTGATCGAAGAAGTCTGGTCTATTGCCCAGGTGGAATTGAAATCCCAGCCGACATATGTAGCCTGGGTTTTCATCTCGACTGTGGTTTTACCTGTTCCTCCAGCCGAGGTGGTTTGTCCGGATGCCTGATTATCCCAATAGCAGTCGGTTACATTGCCGTAATTGGTGGCTACCATTCCCCCGACCCTGGGATTGACTGTCTGCGGATTCACCAATACATTCCCTGCAGAATAGCAGTTGCTGATGTTGTTCTGTGCAATAAGACCAACTACACACATGAAAAGAAACCAAATAAATACAATTTGTTTACACATTTTACCTCCTGATAAATATCATTTTTTTCGATAGCTTAATAATTTAACTCGAGATAGTCACTTGTCACTCGTCACTCGTTACTCGTTACATGTCACTTGACGAGAATCATTTTCT
>CAYQPF010000281.1:0-3628 GCA_964419225.1 uncultured Candidatus Cloacimonadota bacterium
GAGGAGTGGCTCACTTAAATTGGACGCTATGCTCATCGTGATTGGAATATCCATATTGATCAAAAGGGATTTAACACACCTCCCCCGCTTCGTGGGTACTCCTCTCAAGAGGAGAATTGAGTCTCAGGTCATTTACACATTTATGGATATGCATCTCAGCAGTCATCTCTAGCTTGACATGATGATAGTAGGATTAAATTCAATGAGTGGAATGAGGATTATGTTCTTTACAGATATTCATTCAATTGTTGAATGTTCTTTATTCCGATGATCGAGCTGCCGAATTTAATATCTTTGGTCTTTTGAGAAATAATGATCTTCTTATAACCCAATCTCTGGGCTTCTTTGATCCGTTTCTCGATCTGGGATATAGGACGGACTTCACCGTTAAGGCCAACCTCACCGATTAAAGCTGTATGTGCAGGTAAAGCTTGCTCAGTGAAACTAGAGATCATCGCTGCAATAATAGCCAGATCCAGACAAGGATCATTAACCTTAATTCCGCCAATCAAGTTTATGAAGACATCATTGAGTTTGAGATTGAGTTTTAGGCTTTTCTCTATAACAGCAAGCAAAAGGGACACTTTCTTCGGATCTATACCATTGCATACCTTCTGAGAAGTCCCGTAATTCGTGGGAGTGATCAATGCCTGCACTTCCACCAAAAAAGGTCTGTTCCCTTCCATGATACAGCTGATAGCAACACCTGAGGATGTTTCATCACGATTGATAAACAGCTCTGAAGGATTAAGAACTTCCTTCAAACCATCAAACACCATTTCAAAGATCCCGATATTGTTTGTCGAACCAAATCTATTCTTCGTAGTCCTCAAGATTTTTAACTGATTCTGCAGTTCTCCTTCAAAATAAAGCACGGTATCGACGATATGCTCGATGATCTTTGGTCCTGCTACTGCTCCATCTTTGGTAACATGTCCAATCAGTAATACAGGGATGCTCTTTTGTTTAGCCAGTTTGGTCAATATCATCGTATTTTCGCGTAATTGGGTAACACTGCCGGGCGTGCTCTCCAGATTGGAGTTATAAACCGACTGAATGGAATCCACAATCAACAGATCAGGCACCATCTTCTGGGCAATATCATAAATCTGATTAACATCATTTGTAGCTAAAATATGGATATTGGGAGAGGAGATCTTTAAGCGGATACTGCGTAATTTGATTTGTTCATTAGACTCTTCACCTGTAGCATAGAGTACTGTCAGGTTCTGTAGGGCTAATTGCTGTGCTATCTGCAACATGAGAGTGGATTTACCGATACCGGGTTCTCCTCCAATGAGTGCAACCATACCCGGGATGATTCCTTCACCCAGAACACCGTCAAACTCACGGATATTAGTTTTGATTGCAGGCTGTGCTTTGATCTCTATTTTATCTAAAGTTAAAGGTTCATTTTGGGCTAATGCCAGGTTTTTACTCTTCTTCCCAATGATCTTATCTGAATCCCGAAAACTGTCCCAAGCTCCGCAGGCCGGGCATTTGCCATTCCATTTGACTGATTCAAATCCGCATTCTTTGCAAAAAAAACTATTGCTCATCTGCAGGACTTTCCTCAAACTCTTCATTTACCTTGGGAGCCGGCAATTTCTTGACATCTCCGACTAAGAAAATACTCTTCATAAAAAATCTCTGGAAAATATATAAAGGCGTTCCAATTAAAAAAAATCCCACCTGAGAAATCAGTATTCCACTAATCAAAGTTAGGACATTCAGCGTTATTTCCTTGATCCCGTACATTGCACGGAAATAAAGTAAACTTTCACCTTTGAGATGTAGTAAAACTACTTTAACAACAGGTAATAAGGCATATTTCATAAAAATCAGGTATAGACCAAAGGCAACCATCATGAAGATAAATCTCATCAAATACATGATGAAAAATCCCCAAAAGAAGTGTTTGATTGCATAGGACATCTTGCGATAGGCTCTGTTAAAAGTATATCCTACAGTTAGTAACGGCATCACAATATCTATCAACGGCATCAGCATTACTATAACTAGTACCATTGTACCTAAAAATATCCGATAAATCAATTGATTGATACTAATGCTGAACTCAATTCCAAATCCTAACAATATCAGAATAAAAAACATGACCACAAAATAGGCAGTCAATGCCAAAAACATCAGAATCAGAAATATATATACCACAGGTAAAAAGAAATTTACCGATAAAGACAAACTTTCCTTCCACTTCATTGTCTTATGATTCAAGAGATTCATCATCCTGGCTTCACTCAAAACATGTAAAAATGAAAATATGATAAAACTTGATAAATATAAAAACACTGTCAAAGGGATAAAACCTGTATTATCATAGAACAGCGACTTAAGATAAGAAACCACGCTATACCAGTCAAATAAATCTATAACCAACATCGGAGATAAGACCAACTGTATTCCATTCCAGCCTACAAACAATCCGCAAATAACCAATTCCACCCACTGAATCTGGGTTAATTCTTTAAAAAATCCCATTGTCTCTTTATAGGAATTAATAAATATATTACCTCTTAAGATCATTTATGTTCCCTGATCATTTGCTCTGCCAGATTTAGATCATTTTCCATCGCTGTTATCAATTCCCCCTGAGAAGAAAAATGAATTTCTTCCCGCATTTTTTCTATAAATATTATATCAACATATTGGTCATAAAGATCACCTGCAAAATTCAAAATAAATGTCTCTACTTCTGATTTACCTGATGCTTTAACCGTCGGACTGAATCCAATATTGGACAAGCTCCAGTACCTGCCTGAATCCAGGACTACCTGCGTTAAATACACTCCTGTTGCCGGAATAAGCTTATATTCATTTTCTATCTTTAAATTGATCGTGGGAAAGCCGAATGTCCTGCCCTTTCCCATGCCTTTGATCACTTGGCCCGTCACTGTATATGAATGACCCAGCAACTCATTGGCAGATTTCAATTCCCCTGCTTTGATCAGATTGCGGATCATTGTACTGCTGACAATCTCCTCATTAATCCGGTACGGCGGTATTAGATCAACTTTATAATCATATTCTGCTTCTCTGCTCTTGAGAAAATCAAAACCACCCGTTCTATTCTTGCCAAAATGACTGTCATATCCTATGACCAATTCCCGGGGATTAAGATACTTTTTAATAACATCGCCTACAAATTCGTCTGCACTCATTCCAGCGACTTCTTTATTAAAATTTATAATCAATACATGATCAATTCCCATTTCCTGCAACTTTTTCACTTTCTCTTCTGTCGAGGAAAGCAGATAAGGAAATACTGTCTGACAAATTGTTTCCAGAGGATGGTGATCATAGGTAATTACAACTGACTGCGTTTTTAATGCTTTTGCTCTTGCAACAACTTCCTTTAGTAAAATCTGATGTCCTAAATGGATCCCGTCAAAATTACCCATAGTCACAACAGGTCTTTCTGTAAATTGGGGTACTGTGTTCTTATACATCATACAAACAACATTTTCGGGCTGAAAAGCCGATTCTCGACATTGCCAAACCCTAAAATCCTAGATAAACTTTTCAAAAAAAGTGTGGAAACTAAAACATCACACCTAGCAATTAATTTTATTCTAAGTTTAAAATTTTATACTCTGACCTAAAATTAAAA
>CAYQPF010000282.1:0-3563 GCA_964419225.1 uncultured Candidatus Cloacimonadota bacterium
ATGTTTCCTATCGTTTATACCTCAAATACAAACAGCAGCTCGAGGATCTTGAGTTGACCAATTTGTTTAATAATATCGAAATCCCCCTTGTCTCTGTATTGATCGATATGCAGAAGAACGGAGTCTTTCTGGATTTACCTGCTTTGGCCATCCTTTCGGACAAGCTGCAGAAGAGAGCATATGAAATCACTCAGGATGTTTACAAGATTGCAGGTTATCAGTTCAATGTCAACTCAACCCAACAGTTGGGTAAGCTTCTCTTCGAGGATTTGAAGATCCCAGCATTAAAAAAGACTAAAACCGGATACTCCACAGATACCGATGTCCTGGAATCCTTGTCAGAAAAATATGAGATTGCCAGACTCTTGATGGAATACAGGCAAATAGCCAAACTTGATTCCACCTATGCAGCTTCTCTACCCAGACTGATCAATCCCCAAACAAGGAGAATCCATTCCTCGTTTAATCAGACTATTGCCTCTACAGGAAGGCTTTCAAGCTCCAACCCCAATTTGCAGAATATTCCTATCCGCATGGAATTGGGCAGAGAAATCAGAAAAGCGTTTATCGCCGAAAAAGAAGGCTGGTCAATAGTATCTGCAGATTATTCCCAGATCGAACTGAGGTTGATGGCACTTTTCTGCAGAGACGAGAATATGGTTAATGCTTTCCGGAATAACGAGGATATTCACCAGCAGACTGCCTCCGTGATCTTTGACAAACCCCTGGCAGAAGTTACTTCTGATGAAAGACGCAAAGCCAAGGTAATAAACTTTGGGATCATTTATGGGATGGGCTCTGTCAAATTAGCCAAGGAAATATCAATTACCCAAAAAGAAGCTAAACAGTTTATTGAAAACTATTTTATCAAATTTCCCAGCATCAAGCAATTCATGCAGGATCAGGTCTATAAAGCCAAGCAGGACGGCTTCGTTTCCACTCTCTTTGGCCGTAAACTTTTCTTGCCCAATCTGACCAGCACCAATGGCGGACTTATTGCCGAAGCAGAAAGAGTGGCTGTGAATATGCCGATCCAGGGAACTGCTGCCGATTTGATCAAAATTGCTATGATCGATATTTATAAGAAGATAAAAAACAATCCACATATCAAGATGCTGATTCAGGTGCATGATGAATTGGTGTTTGAAGTGGAAAATGAATATATAAAAGAAGCTGAAGATTTAATCACAGATGCAATGAAGTCAGCATTACCTGCCGAGTATTCAAAAATTGTACCTCTCGAAGTGGAAGTAGGCAGTGGTAAGAGCTGGTATGATGCTCATTAACTAATGTCATGTCAAGTATAACATGACTTTTGAAAATCGTAGTATATATGTGTAAATGACCTGCGACTCAATTCTCCTCTTGAGAGGAGTACCCGCGAAGCGGGGGAGGTGTGTTGTGTCCTTATTGATCAATATTCCTTCGGACAGTTTAAACTTGGCTCATTACTAGTAGGGGCTGACTCCCACGTCAGCCCAAATATAAATTGTGCGGGCAAATGATTATTTGCCCGCACTATAGAAAAGGAGATAAAATGGCATTAATGGAAGAATTTGTATCGAGTGGAAACTGGTTGTTCAGATGGAGAAGTTACCTGCCAATCTTGTTGGGGATGTTCTTCACAATGGCGATGTATTTTGAGAGAACCATCTATGAACGCAGCTTTCTGGTCTGGGATATTATATGTTTATTGGTGATGATTTTGGGAGAAGGTGTCCGTATATATACAGTAGGACATGCACCTGATGGTACTTCCGGGAGAAATGTAAAGGGCCAGGAAGCATCTGAATTGAATACTACCGGCATTTATTCGATATGCCGTCACCCTTTGTATTTAGGCAATTTCCTGATGTGGTTTGGCGTAGCCCTGATTACCAGATTATGGTGGGCAAATATGACCTTCTGTCTTATCTACTGGTTGTATTATGAAAGAATAATGTTTGCAGAAGAAGCATTTCTGAGAGGCAAATTCGGGGATACTTACTTAAAATGGGCGGAAAGAGTTCCCTCATTTCTGCCGAAATTCTCTCTCTTTGTCAAATCTTCCAACCCGTTCAATTTTAAGAAAGTATTACGTAAGGAAATTTCAAGTTTTTACGGTGGTTTTGTTATGTTTATTGTCGTGGTTCTGATTCAGAATCTTTTAGCATTTCAGAGACTTTTCTTATCCACTTTCTGGGTGATAATTTTGCTTTCTACCACCATTATCTTCGTGGTGTTAGCATTTTTAAAGAAGAAAACAAGATTATTGGAAAACAAATAATAGTAATTTGTAGGGGCAGACTCCCACGTCAGCCCAACCACTAAACCGTAGGGGCAAATAATCATTTGCCCCATTATAGAAGGAGACATATATGAAAACAACAAAAGCTGTTTATTTAACAGATGCACAATTAAAAGAAGAATTGGATAAATGTGAGTTTTGCGAAGAAAAACCTTGTAAAGATGCCTGCCCGGTGGATTGCTCTCCGGCAGATTTCATTATGGCTGCCAAAAGAGGCGAAAAAGCTGATTACACCAGAACTGCAGCTTTGATCATGGGCAACAATCCACTCGGCGGAATTTGTGGGGCTGTCTGCCCTGATACACATTGTATGAGTGCCTGTGTTCACAAGAAATTCAACTCAGCCGTCAATATTCCTATGGTTCAAGCGACCCTCATCGCCAAAGCCAAAGAACTGAAAGCTCTGCCTAAATTCAAAATTGCCAATCACCAAACCGGCAAGATCGCGATCATCGGCGGTGGCCCGGCAGGACTCGGTGCTGCATCTGTCCTGGCACAACAAGGCTTCAGTATTGATATTTTTGAAGAAACAGACCAACTGGGCGGAATGTGTAATTTGATTCCGGATTTCCGTCTGGATAAGAAAGTTCTGCAATCTGATATTAAATTCCTCATGTCTTTAGGAAAAATAACACCCCATTTTAATGTGCAATTCTCCGATCCTGTAGAATTATTCGACCTTGGTTATAAAGCTGTTGTTATTGCCGGTGGTTTGAATCAGCCTTTCATGCTCAACATCCCAGGCAAAGAAGAAGCTATAGATTGGAAAGAATTTTTGACCAATTCTGCTAACTATGATCTGAAGAAAAAGAAAGTCATTATCGTGGGTGGCGGGGCTATTGCTCTCGATTGTGCTGAAACTGCCAAACTTGCAGGTGCTTCCCATGTCGAATTGATCACTTTGGAAAACATTGCAGAACTGCCTCTCACAGCCAAAGAAAGAAACAGTTTCCTCGAATTCGATCTGGCTCTGACTACCAGAACAAAAGTTGAAAAAATCATCAGTAAAGACGGGAAGAAAATTGTCTCCACCTCTAAAGTTGAACTTATGGAAGGCAAGAAATTCCACCCGACAAATATGACTGATGTACCTAAATCTTCTATCGAACTCGGCAATGTTGATCTGGTGATCTTTGCGATCGGCAGCAGAAGCAATCTGAAATTCAACAAGCAAAAAGGTATTTTCCTCGCAGGTTATATGCTCAATGGTCCGACCACCGACCTGGAAGCCGTTGCCACCGGTAAAAATTCCACCCCTGAACTATTTGCCTCACCC
>CAYQPF010000283.1:0-3514 GCA_964419225.1 uncultured Candidatus Cloacimonadota bacterium
ACATTTCTACATGACCTTGAGCTTACAATATAGACATGCTAAGGTTGCCAAGTTAACTCAACTTCAAATAAGATATAGAAGGATTTAGTGGGTTCGAATCCTACACCTTGTACAAAACTTATGGGTAATAGGTAACTCAATTTTTTTGTACGCATATGCATAAATTACGCACAACCTATTTTTTGGAAATTGCTTAACAAAAAAGTTAATTTTCTCGTTAACCTGAATTTGACAGATTCTGCTAATTAATACAGTATTCCATCACAAAAAACGCATTGTATCAGCTCAATGTTGTTTGAAAAATGAAAAATATTGACGCTCATAAAGCAAAAGAAATAACTTTGAATTGTATTACGAAAACAGAATCATGAAGCCTGTTTATACATTACAAAATATACGCTTCTGTCAAATTCAGGTTAAAAAGTTCATTTCAAAATCCATATATTTTTATAATTTCTGCCAGTAAAAAGTCAAAATTTTTGTACACTATTTTGTGGAGTTTACGCAAAACCTCTTTTTTGAGTGTTGCCTTAAGAAGTAGAAATTTCATTATTTTCTTTGAATAATCACTCAAAAAATACAAATTTGTTTTGAAAAAGTTTCGTCAAATTTCGTTTTATCAATAATATGAAAAACTTACTATATTTATACATGTGCAAACTTCTAAATAAGGCATTAATTAGATATTTCTACACTTGTTTCTATTTGATCCATAAGCTAGGTAATAATGTTGGTAAATTATAATTAATGGATAGATATAGTAAAAAATAAGTGCTTAAATATAATAAGTTACAAAGTAGTGAAGGAGTTCTATGAAAATTGAGCCATCTGATCAAGATATAGAAAACATCATTAATCGTATTAAGAATCAAATATATGACTTGAAACCAGACTTTCAAAGAGATATTGTATGGAATAATGAAAAACAACAGAAATTAATTGATTCTATAATGAGAGGATGGCATATCCCTCCTATTCATCTAGTTGAGATAGAAGGAAAAGGTTATTATGAAGTTTTAGATGGAAAACAACGTTTATTTTCTATATATAATTTTTATAACGATGAATTTCCGTTTAAAGGGAGCTTCCTGCCAGATCTTGGTGATTTCAAGGATCTTGACCGGAAAAAATTTTCACAATTTTCTGAAACTTCAAAAAGGAAGTTTTTATTTACTAGAATCAGAATACTTGAGGTTTCCAATGTAAAGTTGAATGAAGCAACAGAACTGTTTCTAAGGCTCAATTTAGGAGTTGCAGTGGCCGCTCCTGAGAAGCGCAATTGCATTTATGGCCCTATAAAAACTTTACTACATGATGCCATACAAGATTATCCTGGCCTCTTTTGTGAAGAAACATTAGGCTTCTCAAACTCAAGGATGGCCTACCAAGATGTTTTGGATAAAATGTTTTTTTTAGAAAAAAATGGGAACCTTGACAATAAACCAGATGCAAGGGCTTTAGAGAAAATGTACTTTGAGACAAAAATAGACGAATATGTAAAGTTTGAATTATACTCAAACCTAAAAATGCTAGAAAATATTTTAAAACATAGTAACTACAAATTAACTAAATCAACTTTAATAAGCTACTATTGGTTTATAAGATCCAATCGCATAAAAAATAATACTGATGAACACAGCTTACACCTTTTTTTAACTTCATTTGAAAAATGGAGAGATACTCAAATGCAAAAATTTGAGCATAATGAAAATGTTCATCCAAAATATATAGAGTTCCAAAACTTACTTAGTCAAGGTTGGATTGATCCTTCTTCTCTGAAAGGTAGACATAGAATACTAGTTGATCTTTATAACCACTTCATTATCTGTGGAGAAATCGGGGAAGATATATGATCCAAGCTGAATATAATGATTATCAAAGAGGATGTTTGAAAAAATGGGATAATAAAGCATATCCTCTAAAAAAAATAACCATAGAAAATATTTTCAATTGGAGGTCCTCTTTTATAGATCTTCTTTCTCCTGTCTCTATAATCACTGGCAAAAACGGAGTAGGAAAATCAACGTTCATAAATGCACTGAAGCAAGTATACAATCTTCAATGTGATAGTCAAGAGTTCGGAATTTTTACTCATATTAATAATTATAAAATTAATCTCGAGGATCAAAAGAATAAAGAAATAATAATAATCGACAAAAAGATAGTAAAGAGCGATTTTCGTTTACCAATTCTAAAAGATTTGACATTTAACTCTAATTCCTATACTCATTTTAAAAATTGTGCAGGTAGCGATATGATTAGCTATCGTGAAACACTAGAACAATATGACCCCATCTCTCTTTCTCATGACCTCACCCTAAAAATGAAAGATATTCTCGGGAAAAATATTGTTTTAGCTGAAAAGATTCTTGATGAAGAGAATAGTGACTTAGAATATTATCGTTTGAAGCTTTCTGATGGCACAATCTATGATTCATATACAATGGGTTCTGGTGAATTTTTTATTAATCAATTTCTATGGGGTCTTTACGACTTGATACCAGAAAGTATAGTAGTTATCGAAGAACCAGAAAATTATCTTCATTCAGAAGCTCAAAAAAAAGTTATTGAGCTAGTTCATATGTATTCATATAACAAAAAAATTCAATTTATATTAACTACGCATTCTCCTACATTAATAGATCATGTTAAAACCATAAATAGAATTTTGATTAAGAATGATTCCAGATCTAACGTCATTTCTATAAACAGTTGTCCAAATTGGCTTGCTAAAGATTTCTTGGGTACAAATGTAGATAAAAAAATTGATGTACTTGTGGAAGATCAGAAAGCTTTGAGTCTAGTAAGAACAATGATTTCAAGTAAAAATTCTCATATGTTAAAACAATTGATATTTACACAATGTGAAGGTAATACTGCTATTAAGAAATGCTTAGATATTAACAACAGATTGTCTCTAAAATCCTCAATGGTAATTGGTGTTATTGATGGTGATTCTGAGTATGAAGAAGACGATTATTTAATTAAATTGCCTGGTGAAGAACCACCTGAAAAGCTAATTATGTCCTATTCAGCTCTAAACTACAAAAAAATCGCTTTAAAATTAGATGTTCCAGAAGAAAATATTGCCTTTGCATTTGAGCAGGCACAATATTCGTCAGATTATCATGAGTGGCTTGGTAAAATTGCCACAACTCTTGGAGTAACGGATGAATACTTGTGGGAGATACTGAGCAAATTGTGGTGTTTAGATAATCCTGAGTCTTTAACTAAATTCTTTCAAAAGTTTAATGCCAGATTTTATGAACTGAAAGCTAGACGCAATGATTATAAGTAAATGTGTATCTAACAATAGTTTATACTCAAAAAAGCAGTAAATCTCATCCAATGTTTATTTTTTGGGTATTGTTTAACTCAACGTCATAGAATTTAGTTTTAACTTATTGAGACCAAGTTCTCCCAGGCTTTAACTCTTTCTAAAATATGGCTGTTACGGGCAAAGGGTTTATCACTTTTTGCGTTTTGCTTCATGTAATGCAAAGTCCCCTTAGAA
>CAYQPF010000284.1:0-3492 GCA_964419225.1 uncultured Candidatus Cloacimonadota bacterium
GATATAGATATAGTTGTTTTAACCCATCTGCATTTTGATCATGCAGGTGGGTTAATCTTTTTAAATGAGAGGGGAGAGATGGGATTATCCTTTCCCAACGCGGAACATTATATCCAGGAACGAGAATGGCAAACAGCCAAATATCCCGATGAACTCAATCAGGCAGCCTATAATTTTCAGGAAAATTTAGCTTTATTAGAATCAAATGGTAAAGTACAATTGATCAATGGTGACTGTCAAATCGACGAGAATGTGAAAATAGTTCTCACAGGTGGACATTCGGAAGGATGTCAAATCTTGGAACTCGAAACTGAACAAGGCTTGATGATTTATGCAGGAGATATTATTCCCTCGCAGATGCACATAAATCTGCCGGTAATTTCAGCATACGATGTGTCACGAAAAGATACTTTTACTGCAAAGAAAAGAATTTTAGATGTTCTGGCTGAAAATAAAGGAACACTAATTTTAAACCATGATGAATGTATTAAGTCTATAGAATTTAATTCAACAGAGAGGAAAAATGGAAAATAAACCAATTCTTTTGGTTGATGATGACAAAGATTTTTGTAATTTCATTAATACACTTGCCATTCAGGCTAATGTTCCGATAACAATAGCCTATACCTGTAAAGAAGCTTTCTATCGGATTCAAACTGAAAAATTCTGTGGTTATATTATTGATGGTTATCTCCCGGATGGCTCAGGTATAGATTTGATCAAAGTTGTCCGAAAATGGAGCGAAGGTCAAATTCCTATAGCTTTTATCTCTTCAGCTTATAGGGATATAAACAGCTTCGTAGATTTGAAAGACAGGATACAGGTCGATTATGTCTTGAATAAACCTCTAAAAGAAATAGATGTCATTAACTTACTGAAAAATCTGAAACCCGAAAAAGACAGACCGGCTACAGATAAAAATCCCGGAATATTTGATGATGTGCTCACTGAGCTCAGGAACCAATATAAAGAAACCATCTATCAGAAAATTGAAAAAATCGATAATCTTATCGCTGTTTACAAAAATGAAGAAAACAATGATACATTAATTGAATTAACCTCTGATTTACACAAAATTTCCGGAAGTGCTGGCAGTTATGGATATCCTGAAGTAAGCAAAAGATGCAAGAAAATGGAGAATATCCTCAAAGATTTTACCTCTGATAACCCTACCCTGCAAAAAGAAGAACTTCTGGCCATCCTGGTGGACTTTATTCCCGATTTTAAAGCAGCTTTTCAGGTTGAATATGTATTTGAAGCTGAGTCTTTCCGGGTAAGTGTCGAGCAGGAAAATCAGAAATATGACAGCAGTCTGGACTTATATATTATCAATGATGACCCTGATTTTATCCAGATCGTATCCAGAATGATGAAACTGCAGAATTTGGTGTATATGGTGGAAAGTGATTTATCCAAAGCTTTTACTAATATGAGCAATGAAGAGTTTCAGACTAAGAATATTATGTTTTCGAAGTCATACAACAATTCTGTTTTTAATGGCTTTAATTTAATTAAAGAGTATATGGAAAACCACCGGAACAGTAAAACAAACTACATCCTTGTCCAGGAAGGCTTTGATCTTTTTGAAAGACAGGAGGCAATAAAAATTGGCTGTAAATATATCATAACCAAAAATATGAACAACCGAAGAGAATTGCTAACATCTCTCCTGATCATGTCTAAGATTTTCCGTCGTATGGATAACAAATACTATCGTGTTTTAATATTGGACGATGATGAATTACTTTGTACATATATTATAAATCTTCTTAAAATGATGAATATCACTAGTAAGGCTATCTATTCCGCAGATAATATTTACAAAGAATTAATTGAGTTTAATCCCGATTTGTTACTATTGGATCTAAATATTCCCAAAATTAACGGGATGGATATTCTCAAAATTCTCAGATCAGATCTTGAATTCAATACTTTGCCGATAATTATCATGTCTGCAGAAAGTCATGAAGAAAAAATCAGAGTCGCCTATAATTATGGTATTGACAACTATATAACCAAGCCGATTAATAGAGAACTTTTTAAGGTTCAAATTCAGAATTATATCAGAAATCAGGTACCTGAAATTGTGGAAATGTATAATAGAAATAATAAAGGGATTTTTACGAAAAGAGTAATGTCTGAAATCTTTGAAGGGTACAAAAGTACAACAAACTGCCAAAGACTCTCGATTGTTGTGATCAAAGTTTATCTTATGAAAGATGAGGGAGAAAACTCCTACAGCTATTTACCAGAAGAAAACTCTAACTATTTCAGGAATTTCCTCAATAATAACTTCGGAGCTAATGCCATAATTGCGAATTGGAATGATGATGAATTTGTGATTTTATTGGAAAACAATGCCCCAATTGATTTACATTTCAAAGTAGGCAATTTAATAGATAATCTCCGTAATGATACAGCTTCCAACAACCTTAGGTTTGAGGATGTGAACATATTTACAGGCATTTCGCATTATCCTGAAGATAGTGATAATTTCTTTGAATTAATACTTTTCGCTAATAATATTATTGCTCAGACTACAGGGATGGGGAAGAATTTGAGCATTCCGGAAGAAAGTGCTCTCAAATTTAAAAACCCTGAAATATTCCTTTTAGACGACGATGAGGATTTGATCAGAATGTTGACTTATGCCTTCCAGAACAGAGGGTTTAAAGTTAAATCAGCAAATTTTGGAAGGGAAGCTATCCGGATCCTGAATATGTATTCCCCGGAAAACGCTCCCAGCTTAATTATTTTGGACAGATCATTACCCGATATGGATGGTATCCAGGTACTTGGTAGTATAAATAAAGAAATCAAAGATGTTGTCCCGTGTTTGTTTCTTTCATCCCGCTCAACAGAAGATGATATAATGGAAGGACTCAAAGCCGGAGCCAAAGATTATATCCAGAAACCATTTAGTTTAACAATTTTGCTAGAAAAAGCAAGGACACTGATGATCAAATGAGTTTTTTTCAACACTATTTAGCTTTATTAATGATTCTTGGTATAGAACTGGGTATAATTATTCTGGGATCTGCCATCCTGATGTTTGTACATTTTAGTTTGAAAATCCGCATGTACTATATCAATGAAAAAAGAAAAGGTCTGGAAAAGTATCTTATGGAATTTATCTCCAACCGACATCCCGCAAATGAGATAAAAATCCCTCCTGAATACTTGGAGATAAATGTAATTATCCCTGTTTTTGAAAATATTAGCCGACGTTTAAATGACCCCTATTGGGATGAAATTAAGAATCACTATCTCGATAGCTTCATTCTTGCTAAAGCTAAAAAATTTGCCCGAAACTTTTTTTGGGGCAAACGTAGCTGGGCTACCCGTTGTTTCAATATGAAAGTTACTATTGCCGAAGAACCCTATATTCTTCCTTTGATCAATGATAAAGTCCCTTTGATCAGAATTCAATCCATAGCTTCTGCAGCAGCCCTGTGTACACCTGCCACGATTAATGCCCTTATTGATCAAATG
>CAYQPF010000285.1:0-3491 GCA_964419225.1 uncultured Candidatus Cloacimonadota bacterium
TCCTAAATCTAAGCATCTAAGGAGGATGAAATGAAAGCATTACTATTAGCAGTATGCATGGTGTTCCTGGCTGTCACATGTTTTGCAGCCGAGATCGAGGTGGTTCCCGTTGATTACTACACCACAATGTCGAAAATCAGTGCCGATGAAGTCGAACTGACTTACTACAGTCAGCCGGTTTGCTACAAAAAAGATGGTCAATTTCATTTAATCAAGGAATCTGAACAAGGGAAGAACGGCCCAAAAACAGAATATGATGTTGAACAGAATTTAGGTATCACAACAGGGTTAGGAATTTATAAACAACACTTTACAAATTTTCCAGATAACTATTACTACGGTGCAAATACTAAAGTTGGTTATAACAAGCAACAAACATCTGACTTTTATCAAGTTACGTACATGAGGTTGTGTAATAAATATCATAGTCAATCCTTGGGAGATTTATGTCAGGAATACAGTGGTCGTCCTGTAGTTTATACTGAAGCCATATTAGGGTTACAAACTACTTCTTGGCCTGCTGGAACTGAAGGAATTCCAGTAAACTTTTTTTTCGATGTTTTTCTAAACAATATTTATAATAACACAGGAGATGAAGATGAATGGAATGGTGTTAGCTCCGGGATATTTTTGGGAAGATTTGATGCCCAAGATTATCAGGTTGACTTTGAGTTTAATAATCCGAATCTGCTGGACTACTATGTAAATGGTTTGACTAATTCTGAACAAGGCTTTTATATTAAAGTCATGAATGAGAATTTGGATGGATATGATGAATTAGGTACAATTGGATATTGGGCTGAAATTGATAGTTATCTCAAAATTCGCTGCAAATTATCAAATCGGATTACAGGCAATATTCCTAATAACAACCAACATTCTGCAGCTGGAATTGTCATTAATGCCATTGCAACTGACGGTACTGTAACTAAAACTACTACTACAAATGCCAGCGGTAACTATGAATTAGTTGTCCCCAATCACTGGTCAGGGACCATTGTTCCGCAAGCAAATGACCATATTCATGGCTTTAGTCCAACTTCTGTTGCTATCCAGAATTCAGTAAATAATTCTGCAAATAATAACTTCAATCCTTTTTATAATCCAGATCTGTTAGGAACTATTCAGTGTCCCGGAGTTAATTATAACCTGAATATTATTATAGTAAATGCAGATAATTACTCTATTCTAAAACAACAAAGTTCCAATTCAAATAGCTCAAACAGTATTCCTGTCCATATTCCTTTTAACGGATCTAATCTTTCCAATATCTGGCTCAGCATCAAATCTGATAATGCAGAATACGAAGAATACTCCAAACTGCTTCTTAATAATCCTACAGATCTTAATCTGGGTACCTTGGTCCTGCACGATAATCCCGATATGCTGATTTGTATTCCTGCTGATTATCCCGATATTCAAAGCGGAATCAACCGGATTCAGGATGGCGGAACGGTCCGCGTTTCTCCTGGAACCTACAGTGGAGCCAATAACACTAATCTCAAATGGTATAACAAACATATCAGAGTGGTTTCCCTTAATGGTTATCAGACCTGTACTATCGATTGCAACAACTCCGGCAGAGCCTTCTATTTACGTGAAGCAAATGAACTCGATCTCATCCAGGGCTTTACTATCCAAAACGGACTGATGGTTAATGCCAACAATGTCTGGCAAAATCTCGGTGGGGCTGTCTATATCCAGTCAGGCAGTCCTAAAATTCTGTTCAACAAATTCCTCAGTAACCGTACTGAATACTCTCAGAATGATACCGACACCCATTACGGAAGAGGTGGAGCAATTTATGCCGCCCCAAACACTTCTCCTCTTATTCAGAACAATATTTTTGAGAGTAACAGAAGCGAATTCGGCGGAGCTGTCTGGTTATCAGAAACAGGATTAGTTTCTGATAATACTTTCAAATATAACTACACAACCCCGGCCCTGTACAATAATCAGATGGGTCAGGGCGGTGCTTTGTACCTGGCCAGAGGCGGAAACATCCAAAACAATACCTTCGAATTCAATGTAACTAACCATCTGGGTTCAGCTATTGCTGCTCTTCAAACCGAAAGCACTTTTCCTTTAACTCTCAATAAAAACACATTCATCAATAATTACCTGTATGACGCCGGGAATAATTCTGAATTCTCTGCTGATCTGGCTATCCTGACAGTTGCTCAGGACATCTCCCTGAAGAATAATATCTTTATGCATAAAACCGCAACCTATCCCGATGCTTTCTACAACCAAAATCCTCTCCTCGTCAAATATAACATGGTTCTTTTCGGCGGAGGTGATCATACTGCAACTCTGTTAAATAATACTTTTACGGATTGCTTTGCACCCGGTAATCAGAACATCAGTACAGCCATCCTGACAGATGCTAACACCAAACTCATTAACTGCCTCTTCAATAATGTCAAAGCTCCTGAAATTATTACCCGTAATAATAACGCTAATGCAATACTCACTGCAGATAATACTCTCTTCTACAGAACTTCCCCAACTGTGAATGTCGGCTATAACGTAACTCAATCAAACTGCCTTACTACCGAAAACCCCAAACTGGATTTAAACCTGGTTCCCATCTGGAATACTTCGGCTGACTATTCTCCCTGCATCGACGCCGGAAAGCCTGATACTGACAATGACGGCAATACCTGGCTGAATGATTCAGAAGATCGTGATGCAGACGGCACGAGATCCGATATTGGAGCAAAACCTGCTACAACACATCAGATGGATGCCAGAACTTTGTTACCTCAGACTAACGGTTATATCAACTGGGTAGGATTCCCGATCCTCAATACCTGGACTCAGGATCAGATGCAAATTAAGAACGGACTGAAACAGATAGTAGGAAATCAGTATCTTTTCAACCAAATGACATGGGTTGATGTAGAAGGTCAACATACAGGTGTATATGATAGTCCTCTTTTTAACGGATATTTAACCAGATCGCAGGGATATAAAGTATGGATGAATCAATCCGTATCATATGAATTATCCGGGTTCAGGATGCCGGAAGATAATGTTCTGGTTTTAAGGGATAACAGTATCGAAGGTGATCAAAGTAATGAATACAATAACAATTGGGTAGGCTTTTACCTCAAGAAAGCCATGATGCCCTGGGATGCTTTTGCAGAAGTATTGGACAAGATAACCATGATCAAATCCAGAAATTGGGCTACTTTCAAAAACACAGACGGAACCTGGACCGGACAAAGCGAGCATGGTGATCCAAATGACAATACTCACAAAAACTGGATGATTAATCCCGGAGAAATGGTCATGGTACATGCCACCGAAGCCTGCTGGCTGGCACTCGGTGGTATGGGCGATAAATTTGACCCAGCTGCTTATCAACAGGCCAAAACCTTCAACTACCTGGAAAGAAGTGATTACCTGCCAGTTTACATGTATTTGAAAGCACTCGGGAAGAGTCAGCCTCAGGAAGTTGGTCTATATGTGAACGGAGTATGTAAAGG
>CAYQPF010000286.1:0-371 GCA_964419225.1 uncultured Candidatus Cloacimonadota bacterium
ACAATAAATAATGAAGCGCGCAGAATAGACTCTGCATACAATTACAGTAAAAACGGTCTGCCCTATCAGTATACATTTCTCGAGTTTGGCGCCAAAGGCTGCTCTGCCTGTAAAATGATGGAGGGAGTAATGGAGGAGATAAGAACAGCATATCCCAATCGCGTCAATGTGAAATTTATCAATGTCCGTCTGCCGGAAAACCAGAAGATAATGGAGTACTTTGGTGTTGTTGTAATTCCAACTCAGGTATTGCTTGACAAAAATGGGAAAGAGTATTTCAGACACAGTGGGTATTTTGCTGCAGGAGATCTAAGTAAGCATTTTTAAAAGCATTTTTAAAAGAGGCCAAAAAAAAACTTCCTTGAAGTTTT
>CAYQPF010000286.1:381-3333 GCA_964419225.1 uncultured Candidatus Cloacimonadota bacterium
AGCATTTCTGAAAGCGTTTTCAAAAGCACTTACAAAACCATTTTCAGAAGAACCCCTATAAAAACTTCCTTGAAGTTTTTTATATCTTTTTTATCATCAATTGATTATAAAATTTAATACGGAAGCGCGTATTGGAAATATTTTCGTATACCATTATTTATTAAGCGTTTATAAAAAACTTCTTTGAAGTATTTTCCTCACCTCCTCATAACTTTCATGGGTCATAGAGGCAATTTGTCTGTAAGTAGCTCCATCTCTTTGTCTTAGAATCACAAACAACTTATATAGCTCATCCTTGGACAAACTAGCCAGTATTCTACCATTTAATATGGAATTCATACACTTAGCAACCTCGCAGTCTGGTATACGTGGCCATTTTACACGCTCAGCTAAAGAACAATTCCCATGATGGAAGTCCTCAATTGCTTTATCCAGCCCTCTTTTAGTCGGAAAAGCATTATTCACTATATCAGAGTCAATTGAAATATATTTTTCAAGCGGATTTTTGCGTGTAGTGTTATGAAAATGATAGGAACTCCATTTGTATTCCCATGGATTACAGCCTAACCCAGCATTCATTGGATTGCTAAAAATATATAGAAGATTTTCTTTTATTAAGGTATTTGAGTAGATACAAGATCTTCCGAAAGGGCTTTCAAAGAGTTTGCCTCTAAAACCATTTCGTCCGTTCAGCCACTGTGAGACACTAATTAGCAAAGCCGACATGAATGGTGTGATTGCATCCGTAATTACATGTAGATGAACATGATTATCCAAAATTACAAAAGCTGCTATTCTAGTATTGTATTTTTGGGAAATGGCATTACACCGTATTAAAAACCCTATAAAATCATAATCAGTATAAAATACAGTAAACCTACCGTTTCCACGGACCCATACATGATAATGACATGATTGTTCTTTCGATTTTGTTTTCTTCATCATCTCTCCCCCCTCGATTTGCTCCCTTCATTACTGATGAGAATATTTATAAATTTATTATCAGCGAAAGTAGTAAAAAATCTTTTCGGAGCTATAAACTTCCTTGAAGTTTTTCGTATATGCTTCTCTTATAGCGCAATACGACAAATACTTAAAAGTCATGAATTGTAATAAAATTTTATATTTCTCATTAAGTGCCGATTACAAAAAACTCCAAGGAAGTTTTTTTTTTTTGGTTTGTAAATATTTATGTCGTATGTTTGCGTCATTAAACACAGTCTGATAACACAGTAAAATGGCGCTACTAAATATTACCAACTTGCAACACCCAAAACGATGATAAAGAGAGAGAATTTCAATAAAGAGTTACAGGATCTTGCGATGTTCGCAAAAGCAATGTCCCATCCTGCAAGGCTTGCAATACTTCAATATCTGGCTGATACAAAAACATGTATTTCAGGAGATATTTCAGATTTTCTGCCACTTAGTCGAAGTACCGTCTCTCAGCATCTTAGCGAATTAAAAAAGATGGGGTTGATAATTGGCGAGATAGAGGGACTCAAGATAAACTACTGCCTGAATCAGGATATCATAAACAAGAACAAACAGATGCTTTACTCTTTTTTTGACAAAATTGAACCGACCAATATTATTTGTGATTGCAGGCAGTAAGGAAGGAAATAAGCAGCACAAAAACGAAATTTAATAAGCAAGAAATATTATGAAGATCCTCATTTTATGCACCGGCAACAGTTGCCGCAGCCAAATGGCCCATGGGTTCCTTCAGTCATTTGATAAAAGCATTACAGTATGCTCTGCCGGAACACAACCTGCATCACAGGTAAACCAGACAGCAGTTAAGGTAATGAAGGAAATTGGCATTGATATCAGCAACCACAAACCTAAACAGGTTAATCAATATTTAAAGGAGGAGTGGGATTATGTTATTACAGTTTGTGATGACGCTAATGAGACCTGTCCTGCTTTTTTTGGGAAAGTGAAGAACCGTCTTCATATAGGTTTTGAGGATCCTTCACATAAGACTGGTACCCCTGAATTTATTATGAGCGAATTCCGCAGAATAAGAGACGAAATTAAAGATAGGTTTTATAAATTTTACATAGAACAGATTAAGTCAACAAAATGAAAACAAACGATTTAAAATTCATCGTACAGGAAAAGTACGGACAGATAGCTAAGAACAGTACATCTCAAAACAAATCATCATGCTGTGGCACTTCGGGATGCTGTGGCGAATTGGAGTTTAGTATGATTGGTGACGACTACACAAACCTGGAGGGCTACAATCCAGATGCAGACCTTGGGTTAGGTTGTGGTATACCAACACAATTTGCCGACATTAAGAAGGGGGACAGTGTTCTCGATCTTGGCAGTGGTGCCGGGAATGATTGCTTTGTTGCTCGTGCAATAGTAGGAGAAAGCGGTATGGTGACAGGACTGGATTTTACAGAGGCAATGGTTGCCAAGGCAAAAGAAAACAACACAAAACTCGGTTTTAAGAATGTAGAATTTGTACAAGGCGACATAGAGGATATGCCCCTGCCCGACAATCAATTCGATGTAGTTGTATCAAACTGCGTATTAAACCTTGTGCCGGACAAACACAAAGCCTTTGTTCAGATAATGAGAGTTTTAAAATCAAACGGCCACTTTTGTGTTTCGGATGTGGTAATTAAAGGAGAGTTACCTGAAAAATTACGTCAGGATGCAGAGATGTATGTGGGATGCGTATCCGGAGCTATAGCTATGGAACAATACCTTGCAATAATAGCAGAACAAGGCTTCAAAAACATTACCGTTCACAAACAAAACTTGATAGCGATTCCAGAAGAGGTACTTGAGAAATATCTGTCAAAGCAGGAAATTGAACAATTTAAAACCGGGACTACAGGTATATACAGCATTACAGTTTCCGGTTCAAAACTGTAATAATTAAGAGATGCAAAGCATCATTAGATTAACTTACTGTATCGAGTATATTTATCCGAG
>CAYQPF010000287.1:0-3035 GCA_964419225.1 uncultured Candidatus Cloacimonadota bacterium
TAAGAAACAAGACAAAGCTGTTGGATATTAATGGAGGAAAGTTGAACAGTCTCCAAGCAAATTAAAAAAAAAGTAGCAGGAAATAGCTTGACAGCTCCTTTTCTAAATAATAATCAATTTTCTGTTATTTGTTATAACTAAATAAATAGAAATTGCTAAGGAATTGAAATGAGAAGAATTATATTTATGCTATTTATGATTTTAGCGGGCTCATTATTCGCTGATCCACAATGGAATTATTCTCTAACTATGTTGGATAGTTTAGATATTCCAAATTATCAGGCCAAATTTGTTGAATCTGACTCCTTGATTAGTTACTATGCCGTAGAGAATGAAGGACAAAATTTAGTTTTTAAAACTTGGACTATTAGTTCTACTGGAATTATTAGTACAATTAATAGCTTTCACAATGCTTCAAATATTCATAATTTCCAACCATCTGCTGATCCCTATTTGTTAAAATGGGAGAAAAATTTCGGTAAAACTGCTTTATCTATATATAATTATGATTCTCCCCTTTGTGTTTTTGTCTTTAATGAAAATTATTCTTTACTACTTTATAAAGAATTTACAGGAGTTGGTCTGCATAGTATTTGGATTCTGTCCTCTGATTATCTTCTGTTAAGAAAATCTAATTGCCTCATAAAATTAAATATTGAATCTAATACTCAAGATTCCCTTTCTTTTGCTGGAGAACAGATCTCATTTAAAATTCTTGACAATGGACTATTTATTGTCAGTTGTAGATATAGTCCATATAGTACCTTTTGGTATTTGGTAAATTCTAGTTTGGAAACTATTGACTCATTGGATATTTCTGAAAATTACAATTACAATCTATTGGATTTTACAACAAGCGAATTAAAAAGGTATTATGATGATTATTTTCTTACTGCGATGGATTGTATTTTTCAACATTATTTGCTGTATTTTACAATTAGTAATAATTCGCTAATCCTTAATGATTATCTTGTATATGATGAATCTCAGGTAGTATTTCTGCAAAATCCTCTTCCTCTTTCCAATAATTTTGTTATTGCATATGGTCCTTTTGAAAATATGTTATCAGGATGGCATATTGTCAATAACTCATTAGATAATATAGGCATGATTTACTTTACTGATGTTAATACATTTACTAGATTTAATTCGGGTGTTGCAATTTTATTGGGTTTGAATGAACAGAAGGTTCTAAAACTTTTTGATTCTAACTTAAATGAATATCAAAATTCCGGTGTAACCTTTACCATCAATCAAAATTCTGTAAATGATATTTATGAAATTGATAACAATAAAACAAGTATATTTTTACATCGTAAATGTTACAATAATGGAAATTATGCTTCAAAATTATATATCTGTCGTATTGATTCTGTTAATGCCATAAACAATTATAATATCCCAATTCCTGAAAGCAAGATCACTTCTTATCCCAACCCCTTTAAAGATTTTGTCCAAATTAAATATAATTCACCAAATTATTCTGAAATCGAAGCTGCCATTTTTAATATAAAAGGTCAAAAAGTGAGAGATTTCAAAAATTCATCAAAATTGAAAGAATTTTCTGTGAAATGGGACGGAAATGACAATAATAATTGTAAAGTTTCCTCAGGGATATATTTCATCAAAATAAAGGCTAATAATCAAATAGTGACACATAAACTTTTGTTGATTAAATAGGCATTGCATGCAGCATATTTTACAGATATCAGACTGGAGGTGCTTGAGATTCTTGTATCTCTAGTCATATGATACGAACTTAAAATAGGGACTAGCGTCCAGCATATTTTACAGATATCATACTAGAGGAGCTTGAGATTCTTGTATCCTCCAGTCATATGATACGAACTTAAAATAGTGACGAGTAACGTGTAAAGCATGACGATGTAACTTGTAACAAGTGACATGTGACTTGTGACGTGTAACGACATTAGGGTGCAAGAGATTGCAGGAGATTTTTCTAATCTGTGCATATCTGCGTTTTCCGTGTTAATTCGCGTTCTATTAAGCGACTCTTCCACTGCCCCATGCACATTGCCCACTGTTTTGGGAGTATGATTAAATCCTTTATGTTGGTTCTCTGAACTTAATTTCAGAACAATAACTTTCAAATCCGCGATTAACTGCGTTTTCCGTGTTAATCCGCGTTCTATTAAACGTCTCTTCATTTCATTTTGGAGGTGTGCTAAAAAATCCTACGGTAGGAACACAGAATTTAATTTCCTTGACATCTAAAGACAATGATGTATGAATTGGCGTTGATACTTTATCCAGAATATGGTGGCTTCTCTGGGAATCCTCGATGAATTCACTTTTTTGCTGGAGAACTTTATCCAAAATGATATTGAAAGGAGATTAACATGATTAAAGCTATCCACTCAGCTCAGGCACCTGCGGAAATTGGTCCATATTCTCAAGCAGTCTTTGTAAATAACACTCTGTATATGTCGGGGATAATCGGTATTGATTCCCGTACAAAAGAACTACCTGCTGATTTCATCAGTCAGGCAGAACATATTTTCCAGTATGCCCGTCAACTTCTGGAAGCAGCAGGTATGGGTTTTTCACATGTAGCAAAATGTACTGTTTACCTTTCTGACATTGAACAGGCAGCACTGCTTAGCGATATTTACACTCGCTATTTTATTTCTCCTTATCCTGCCCGGGAAACTATTCAGGCTGTAGCTTTACCTAAAAATGCTCTCGTTGAAATATCTATGATAGCTGTAAAGTCATAAACTTTCTATATATTTTTAGAGCTCCTCCACTCCCCTCTCTTTGCAAGAGAGGGGCCGGGGGTGAGTTATTGTTCCCGTCTAACACCTGACCTGGACAAGCCGATCCCCTTCTCTTCGCTTTAATTGTGATCATTTGTGACTATTTGTGGTTAATCTCGAAAAGCACCTGAGTAGTTACCAAATCTTTCTATCAGATGCTTTGTTAGATCCTGTTTTAAAAAAATAACTATTGAAGAAAGTTTTTAACCCGGATTGTGCAGTAGAGGTTTGCAAACTGGGTCGAAGATCGTGAAGAGT
>CAYQPF010000288.1:0-2980 GCA_964419225.1 uncultured Candidatus Cloacimonadota bacterium
CTTTTCATGATCTTCGACCCAGCTTGCAAACCTCTACTGCACAATCCGGGTTTAACCTCAAACAATCCTATTTCTACCATCATCTTTCGCTCTAATAGAGTATACTCCTTCTCCAGCTCAGTTATCCTCGCATTAAGTCTATATCCATCCTTAACAGGCAATAGGAACCCACATTTGATATAGTCCATCACAGAATAATGACCGAAAAGCAGAACATACAAATTATACGATGCATCATCCCTTTTTGATAACAGGTAATACCTGTCGATTTTATGGATGATCTTTAAAAAGATCCCGTATGAATTCAGGTGTTTACGACGCAAATCGGGATATTGGACTTTGTATAGCCTGGCATAAGCAGAGAAATCATGTTTGATGCGGAGAGGTAGTTGGTGCCAGATCTCTAAAGTCAGTTTCTCGAGACTGATTATTTTAGCATGTTGGGGCAAAGAAGGCACTTCGTAATATTTCCTGCCTTTACAGACATTGTACTGCCGGTAGTAACAGTAAGTTATACCTTCCTTCTTCCCTCCTTTGGGGAAAAGAGTCTGCCCTTTTTCAAAAAACACTTTCATATTCCCTCAATAATCTTTCTTTGCTATATTTAACTGCCATGAGTGCTGAAAGTTACAAGAATCAGTTGTTAATTGTTAGTTATTAGTTGTTAGTGTCGAAAATGAGATGAACACCAAGGATGGAATAGGTTGCTTGTTAGTTGAGAGTTGCCCGGAACACAGACGAATACGGACTAACATAGACAGGAGAGGAGAATCCCCATTCGTTTAATTCGCACAATTCGTGGTAAAAATCTCTTAAAGCATACCTTTTCCGGATATTTAACCACTAATTATACGAATTTAACGAATTAGAGAAAAGAAATAACTTTATTTAATCAATTGCAAAAGTCTCCTATCCTTTCTTTAATTTACAAATACTTTCTTATCTTAATTTTAATTATCTCCCTTCCCTAATTTGTGTAATTCGTGAAATTCGTGGACAACACTCTCTAAAGCGTCTCTTTTCCTGATATTAAACCGCTAATTATACGAATTTTACGAATTAATAGAACACAAAGGGTTGACCTGGAAGTCAACCCTGTATAGAAATATACCGGACGCTAGTCCTATTTAACTAAGAGAGCTTTGTGAATAGTTTGATATTCTCCAGCCTGCATTTTGAAGTAGTAGATACCGGTCCCACACTTTTGTCCGCTTTGATTATTACCATCCCAGGTAAGCCGATAAGTGCCTGTATTCTGGTTTTTATTCAAGAGGATTTTAACTAATTCACCTTTGGCGTTATACACACGAATAGATACTTTTTCGGATTGGGCAAGACTATAAGCCAAAGTAACAGACGGATTGAAAGGATTAGGATACAGGGTATTGAACTTGGTCTGCATGGGATCTGCAGGTGTATTATTGTCATCAGCAGGTTTGGTTTTGAGGGAGACAGGTCCATAGACAGTGTTGATCCCGCTCATTTCCACAGCTTCCAGCCAGTAAGAATAGTTTGTTTCAGGTTCGATTGTATTGTCTGTATAGGAGTAAATATGCTGATTTGAAACATTTTCAGCCCGAATGACTGTATTATTCAATCTGACAGCATTGCTATAAACTCCATCATTACCACGGAAGACATTATATCCGACCAAATTGTTCTCGGATTCAGTAACCCACTGCAAACCTACAAATCCAGAAGTGTTGGTTATGGCGGTAAAGGCTGACAAAGTTACCGGCAGGGTTCCACCACCACCGAATACTGTTAGATAAGGATAGCCGTTATTAATGGAAGAGTTAATATCCCAGAAATCCTCATTAGCAACGTCATTGTTCGGATTGCCCACAAAATCATAGGGACTTGTCAGACCGGCAGTTGTAAGATTAGTAAAAGTGGCAACATTCTTCATTTCTGTTGTTGTTTTACCGGTTATACCCAGAATTTCACCATCAGCATAATCAAAAGGATTTTCCTTTGTTGAATGTTCATTATCCCAAAAGCAATTGGTTAAGGGGCAGGAGAACCAGCTCCCACCGAAACCACCTGAACTGGATACAGGGACTTGACCAGTGGAATAACAGTTTGTGATATTTCCGGAATTAGCTATACCAAAGAAGCCACCTCCGGCTGACGCATAATCGACACTTGGACCCACATTTCCAACATTATAACAATTAGTAATTGTAGAAGATGCATCAATTGATCCAACAAACCCCCCGTAATAATAGGAACCCCAAAGGGTAGCTTCATTATAGCATTTTTCGACTGTACTGGCATCAATTTTTCCTAATAAACCACCGGCACAAGCCATTCCTAAAACATTTCCCTTTGAATAACAATTAAGAATAGAGGAATTATAAGCTCCGCCTACTAAGCTGCCAAGATAATCTCCGTCTGAAGTAAAGTCAACAATGACACCCAAATTCGAAATAGTAGCACCTATTGTACATCCGAAAAGACCCTGATGACTGATACTTGACCCTCTGAAGAATTGCAGACCAATTAGTTTGTGATTATTTCCATTGAATACTCCTCTAAAAGTATATTCGGGTGTAGGAAGCCAATCTCCGTCAGGAACAAAGGTGCCGATAGGTAACCAGCCGGTTCCTCCATTGTAGTATGGATGACCTTCAAGGAAGCTGCCGGTAAAATCAATGTCATTCATAAGAACAAAATAGGAATCCAAGTGATTTCTGACCTGATTCATATCTTCCATGGTAACAATACGATAAGGATCGCCTGATGTTCCGCTGCCACTCATACTATTCAGCAAACAAACAAAAGTGGTTAACAGTAAAACCCAAACACTTTTCAAGTTCATAGTCCCTCCTGAAAAATTTATTTTTGCACCCTATTTTTACTGTTGGAATTTAATATGTCAATAGAAAAAACATCAGAAACAATAAAAATGTACGAAAGTTGTCATTTAACCCGGATTGTGCAGTAGAGGTTTGCAAGCTGGGTCGAAGATCATGAAAAG
>CAYQPF010000289.1:0-2961 GCA_964419225.1 uncultured Candidatus Cloacimonadota bacterium
AAACTTAAATTTAGAATTCCAGAATATAAGAAGGTTTCTATGGATGAATACGGAAGTTACATCTTTTTACAAATAGATGGCAATAAAACTGTAAAAGATATTGGAGAAAATCTAGAAGCAAAGTATGGTGATAAAGCTTACCCACTTTATGAAAGATTATTGTTATTCTTAAACCATATCAACGTTAATTGTCACTATATAGAAAAAATAAATTTCTAATTAAGTAGGAACTGGATAATTATTTTTATTCAGAGGTGTTTCAATAGATATTAACATTTTTCAAGATAATATTTAGTTATATTAATTAGACCTAGATTTTCTAGGTCTTTATTTTTGTATGCTATTCCTAATAATTTTTTGAAATTATAGCCAAATAATTCTATTGTAAACACAAAAGTTATCAAAACACTTTCATAACAGCATTTTGATAACTTTTTATTTCAATTTGTTTTTATCTTAATTTACATTTTTTGGTTGCTCGACCTAACTCCATTAGTGGACATTTTTTGTGTACTTATTCTACAAAAATACTGAGTTTCTTGAAATTTATGGTGTCAAAAAGCCCTCTATTTGTTAAACGAAGTTCTGGAAGTACAGCCAGTGATATAAGCGCCATAGTCATAAAAGGGGATTCAAGATAACATCCTAAGGTTTTCCACGCTTGATCCAGCTGACTTACATTTTCTGAAACAACAGCAACATCTTCTTCAGACATTAAACCTGCGATGGGTAGTGGGTTGAGTGCAATCACTTTACCGTCTTTTACAGCAACCATACCGCCACCTACTTCAGCCAATTTATTACCTGCTAATGCCATGTCTGCATCATTTGTTCCAACGATTAGCAGATTATGACTATCATGTGCAACTGTGGAAGCCACAGCTCCTTCTTTTAATCCAAAGCCTGTTACATAGCCTTTTCCCATTGTACCTGTTGCTTTATGCCTTTCAATAACAGCAGCTTTGATGACATCTTGTGATAAATCATTTTGTACAAGACCCTTCTGAATAGGAAGATACGTTTTTCTTGCATAGGTTCCTACTTTGGCTTCTATGATTTCCATCACATGAACAAATGCTTCATCTTTTTTATCATCGGTTGCAACAACATGAAAGTCTTGTTCATTTAAGACTCTACCAATATTCATTGTATTTTTAGCAAAATCAGGATATCCTGTTTTTTCAATGTTTACGCACAATTTTTGATCATCTGCAACAAGCTCCCCGTTAATCAGTACTTTATCAACCTGTACTCTAGCTAAATCTTTGAGCAGTACAATATCTGCCCACTTTCCTGGAGATACACTTCCAAGATCACGGTTCATATTAAAACAGTCAGCTACGTTAATCGTAACCATTTGAATCGCCGTAATTGGATCAACGCCTTCTTCAATAGCACGTTTTACAATATGATCTAAATGACCCTTTTTAATGAGTGTTTCTGGATGCGTATCATCGCTGACTAACGTTGCAAATCTGGTATCAATACGATTTTCTGTAATACTACGGATGGTTTCTTTGACATCATGCCATGCGGAACCTTCTCTTAGCTGAACATACATACCCAAACGCATCTTAGCAAGTGCATCTTCTTTTCGCACTGATTCATGACAACAGCGTACACCAGATGCTATGTATCCATTCAATCCCATTCCTGTTTCAGGCATAGAATAATGACCAGTAATCGTCTTATTGGCATCTAAAGTAGCAATAAGTTCATCATGAATGAAACCATCCCCACCTAATACCCCTGGGAAATTCATCATCTCTCCTAAACCAGCTACACTGTCCCATGTCATAGCTTCTGCAATATCCTCAGCATTGATAGATGCACCATTATCTTCAAAACCTGGAGTAGCAGGAACACAAGATGGCATAGCCGTATACACGCGAAGAGGAATATCTCGTCCATCTTCAATCATAAGTTTAATTCCTTTCATACCAAGTACATTGCCAATCTCATGAGGGTCCATATATATTGCAGTTGTTCCATGAGGAATGACCGCTTTAGCATATTCTTTCACCGAAAGCATACTACTTTCAACATGAATATGCCCATCCATAAATCCAGGAGCAATATAAAGACCGGCAGCATCAATCACTTGTGTATTTTCCCCAATAGTATGTTCTGCATCACCAACAACGGCGATTCTACCGTGTGTAATAGCTATATCTATATTTTCCAAAATCTCACCAGTATTTACATTGATTAATTTTCCGCTTTTGATAACTACCTCTGCTTTTTGCACTCCTTGTGCAACACTTACCAGTTCTTTTGTTACTTCGCTTAGTTTGTATCTTTTGTTCATTTATAAATCCTCCTTGTAATAATGTTATAAACACTCTTTCATTAAAGGATTTCACACAATATAAAGATCTTCAAATAATAAGGTACCCTTAGATTATCTTAAAAGGACACAAAATTTGTTTGACAGATTCTTAGTCGAATAGTTTACGGTTATTCGGTAGAAACTTCCTTGCCATATTCTTGGAATTATAAGAGTGTGTTTCTAATATTAGCATTTTATCTACTATTTTTCAACTTAAAATGGTTAATTACAACAATTTTTCAACTCCAAGTGTCAATTCTTTCTTAAGTATATTCTCTGATGATATTAACTTTTCTTGTTTTTCACTAATGTACATACTATAACTGCTTCATAAATATTCTTCTGGTTTTCTTACCATTTTCTATTAATAAATTATTGCCAATTTATTAATAAAGTATTGTGAGCCAAAAAAAGTCAGATTGTATTATCTGACTTTTTTAACCTTACTATTTTATATTGCATGACAGCAGCTCTGCAATCCGCCAGAGGCTATATCACAGTGAAACTCATCTCATTGTGATAAATTAGTGGTTTTTTTTCAACCATTTAATAAGAACTTCTTTATATTTTTCATTCTCTTTTACAATTGGCATATGGCGCTTAAATTCAAACAATTTCAATTCTGAATTCGG
>CAYQPF010000290.1:0-2895 GCA_964419225.1 uncultured Candidatus Cloacimonadota bacterium
AAAAATTGGTTTTGCTGCTATTATTAATTTGGGTGCCATTTATTTTCATTTAAAAAGCTATGAAGAAGCCATAAAGAAAATGGAAATGGCTAAAGCCACCAAACATCAACTCTCCGATATGGAAGGTATTAGCACTCTTTATCACAACCTCGCCTTAACATATAAAAATGCAGGAAATATTGAAGCTGCTTTTGATAATTTCAAACTCGAAGCCGCTCTCCTCTTTAAAAAGAATGTGCTTGAACAAGCTTATAACTCGTTGTGCTCTCAGGCAAATTTATTGCTTGCAAAAAAATCTTATGCAGAAGCTCTTCCCATTGTTGATCAAACTCTTGATTATTTCAAATCCTTTGAAATTAATAGCAGTATTTTTTCTTATGCCCTGTTCTTAAAAGCTCAAATCATGTTTCATTACGATCAGTCTGCGGTCGTTCAACCTCTGCTGGAAAAAGCAATGTCAATGCTGACCGAAGAAGTGAATGCTGGTTTTAAACAGGAAATTGATCTTTTTAATACTGAAGTATGTTATTATCAGGATCAATCACCCTTGAATCAACAAAAAATAATCAAATCCTTACAGGAAAAAATAACTGCACAACCAGATAAAAAACAATCCCTTCAATTCAGGTTTCTCCTTTGGAAACTAACCAAAGATTCTCAACTGCAACAAGATTTACTATCTGAGCTTAAAGAGCAGAATGAAAAAGCTCCCGATTTTGATACTTCTCTTAAAATCAAAGAACTGGAGAATAGCAATATTAATGATTCTGCTCTCCTGTCCAGTCCTTAATCCTGGGTACTCAATCCCCACTGTCGCCTGACTACTGACGCCTGATGCCTATCTCGTGGGAGTGAGTTATTTTCCCACTGCCCACTTCTCCCTCAACCCTATCCTAAATCCTTTCCCTTAATAAGGGCAAGGACTTGTTTGAAAAAGCTTTGTTTTTCCTGCTTGCACTAATAGCTACTGGCAGAATATATCACCCGTTTTCACTCCCTTCCCTTACTAAAAGGGAAGGGCCGGGGATGGGTTGTCGATTCTTTTCCGGGCTGACGTGGGAGTCAGCCTGGGGTGAGTTATTTTCCCCACTGCCTACGGCCCCCTGCACACTGCCCACTATTTAGCCGTCCTGCACAACCTGAATCCATTGCTGTGCGAACTCTCATCAGGTAAACGGTAATATCGTTTGGTTATCATACAGTCATTGTGCTCAGTTGCAAAAGAACCACCTTTTTCAACCCGGAACGTCCCTGAATCTGGTCCATGTGGATTGACTTGAGCCTCTTTCGAATTTAGGCCATACCAATCCCAACACCATTCACAAACATTTCCACTCATATCATATAATCCCCAGGCATTAGGGGTTTTATCACCAACTGGATGAGTAGAATTTTTGGAATTATCAAAACACCATGCCACTTCATCAAAAAACTCACTACCACTATACCATATAAATGCAGATTTATTTGTCGATCGTGCTGCATACTCCCATTCTGCTTCTGTGGGCAATCTGTATCCTTCCGCATTCCAGTCACAAGTCACTTTGTTGCCATTGTCACTTATACTGTAACACGGTATCAACCCCTGCACCTTGCTCTTCCAATTACAATACTCCACAGCATCATACCAGCTTATCCAGGTAACCGGATGATTATCCGCCTGCTCTATCCCGGGTGATTCCCAATAGTTGCCATGTACATGATCCCAGCGATTAGGTGACTTATCATCTCCTTCGGTCTGCTTCTCTGTTTTTGTTATATATCCTGTGGAATCTATAAACTTTCTGAATTCACTTACTGTAACTTCATATCTGTCCATATAATATGAACTCACTTCTACGTCATGACCATTACTTCCCTTACTATCTTTCTTTTGATAACTCACTGCTCCCATATTAAAGGAACCACCTTTTACCAGAATTTCTTTATATGCTTCCAGGCTTATCTGCTTCACTGCCTCAGTTTTTTCCACAATCTGCACACTATCCCGCTGTGGTCGGTAACCTTCTGCTTCTATCCATAATTCATATTTACCTGCCGGAACATTCTTCAACTCAATGGATCCCTTCCAACTCTTGTATAATACATCTTTCAACCGCATCAAAACCTTACATTCAGGACTGTTCACCTCAAATTTTAAATCTCCCAGTTTCACTCCTAATTTATAGTTCCTCTCTACTGTCTTGCCTAACTCGATCTTAACATTCTCTTCGATCGAACTGAATCCTGCTTTACTGATCTCAATTTTATAATCTCCAGGAGCCAGATTGATCAGCTTATCTGCAGGATAATTTATCCCGTTGATTATGACAGAAACATCTTTAGGATTTACTTTTAGTTTTAGTATCCCATAATTATCCTGCAATTTGTAAGTCTTGTTCAATTCCTGCTTGAGTCCCAAATCTATTATCTCTGTCACATCCGAATACCCCATTTTCCGTACGATAATTTTGTGCAAACCAGGCTTCAACTTGATTCTGGTCTGATTCTTATAATTCACTTTATTTATTATTATCTCTGCTTCAGGTGGATTGGTTGTCACATTCAAATATCCGTAACTCTCCACCAATGGATAGCTGAAAGTATTGGTTACCGTATCTTTTATCTCAATCTTCTCATCTGCATTCACATAACCTGATTTGGATACAATCAGATCATACTTCCCCGCTGTCAGAAAAATATTACAAGGCGTATTATCCTTCTGCTCCTCGTTGATATAAACTTCAGCCCCCGTAGGCTCACTGTTAATCACCACTATCTGTGGTTCCAGCTCAACAAGATCAAAATTGAAATATATACTCTTATCATCAAAGGTCACTGATTTCTCTTCCTGCCGATAGCCTTCCTTGATGATCCTCACATTGTAAGTCCCCTTATTTATCTGGATAGTCTTTC
>CAYQPF010000291.1:0-2894 GCA_964419225.1 uncultured Candidatus Cloacimonadota bacterium
AGAACAGACTCCTTTCATTCCCCTCTCTTTTCAAGAGAGGGGTTAGGGGTGAGTTGGAAAAGGAAGTATAATATGAAAGCTGATTATTATGAATTAGCCAGACAATTTCGTAAAGAACCTACTCAGGCAGAGAAATTGCTTTGGGAAGAACTACGAAATTGTAAAACAGGCTACAAAATTTATCGCCAGTATGTGATAAATTTTGACTATGATAATCAACATAGAGGATTTATTGCTGATTTTTATTGTCATAAAACTAAAACGGTAATTGAGTTGGATGGCAAAATTCACAAATTACAACAGGATTATGATAAACTCCGAACCCATATTATTAATCAATTAGGAATATCTGTACTTAGGTTTGAAAATGAGGAAATTGTTAAAAATATCGACAATGTTCTTGAATGTATAAAGTGCAATTTTAGCAAACAAGAAGGAAAGATGTGAAGTTGTGGAGAAATAACTCACCCCCGTCCCCTCTCTTACAAAGAGAGGGAATCTGGTGGGCAATATTCTGAAGTATTTGAAAAGTGCTTTGGATTATACTATCTGATGTATATGTGATGAATAACCCATCCCTACCCTTCCCTATTATTTAGGGAAGGGAGTGAAAGAGACAGACTCCTTTCATTCCCCTCTCTTTTCAAGAGAGGGGTTAGGGGTGAGTTAAACTATTCTATAAGGAATTAAGAATGAAGAAATTTTATATATTACTCTTACTTTGCAGTCTGATGCTACCTCTGTTGTCTCTTATCAGGACTGTCAAACAGGATGGCACAGGCAACTACACCCAGATCCAAACTGCGATTCTGGCATCAGTAACAGGAGACACTGTTCTGGTGTATCCGGGCAGATATTTTGAAAACATTAATTTCTCCGGGAAAAGAATCACTGTTGCCAGCCTGTACATATTTAATCCTTCCGATTCTCTCATTTCCTCAACTATCATCGATGGCAATCATCAGGGTAGTGTTGTATCCTTTGTCAATAATGAAACCTCTCAATCTGTGATCGACGGTTTCACTATTGAAAATGGAACAGGTACACTGTGGGGATATTCAACAGGAGGAGGAGGAATCCGAATCATCACTGCCCATCCCACTATTAAAAACTGCCATATTCAAAATAATTTTGCCTACACAGGAGGAGGGATAGCTGCAGTTAGTTATCCGGCAACAAATACTCCCTATTACATTTCCAATTGCAAAATCCGATATAATACAGCCTATTGGGCAGGCGGAATCAGCAGTTATGACAAAGTTGTTTTCGACACTCTCAATCTAAGTGATATCTATGATAATTATGCAGGCATTGGAAATGATTTTTTTTCAACAAATGAAGCAATCAATCAGAGTATCATAGTTGATACTTTTACCGTTGCAGAAAATAATAAACATAATATTTGGTGTTTTTCAAACTTTACTTTTTCAGCAGAGCATGGTAAGATTAATCATCTAAATCAGGATCTTTACATAGCCCCGGATGGAAATGACTCATACAGTGGTACTTCACCCGGGCAACCTCTGAAAACAATTAATTATGCTTTGAATTTAGTTGAAGCATCTGCAGAAAATCCCCTCACTATCCATCTTGCTCCAGGCACTTATTCAAGATCACTTAACCAGCAGATTTTCCCGCTTAATCTAAAGAAGTTTGTTTCTATTGAAGGATCTGGCAGAGACATTACAATTCTTGATGCTGAAATGCAAAACGGGTTGATTGCTCAGTATGAACCGGACCAGAATATCACTGTCTCTAAAATGACGTTAAAAAATTGTAACTCAATTATAGAACATAATGGTGATATATGTGGTTATGCTATTAATATGTATCATCCCACAAAATTAGAGTTAAGTGAGTTGACTTTGGACAACTGTTTACAAGGTAGTATTCTTAAAATTGCTATGTCTGGCCAACCAGTACCCGATTCTATGAGTATTAAAATCAATAATGTTATTATAAAAAACTCCCGCTATTTTGGAATTGCATTAGATATGGTTAGAGACGCAGAAATCAAAAATGTGTCAATTTTTAACAATACCGGATTTCCCCAACCCAATGGTGGCGGAGGAGTTCCTGTAGGACTTCAAGGATATACCTTGATTCCTTGGATCCCAGAATACAGGTTTTCCAATATTTTACTCTACAACAACTCTAATTCGATTGAAGACTGGCCCTGGCTAAAATGCTCTAGTGGTTTTTTATTCTCGCAAAGGATGAATGCAACAATTACAAATGCTACAATAATCGATAACACATCCACTCCTAATGGGGGTCCCATTTTATTGTATAGCACGCAAGATTCTAATATTAATTTCTATAATTCTGTTATCTGGGGAAATCACCCGAACAGTATTTGGCTGGGACCTGACTCCAGCACATCTCATCCCTCTTATCTCAGTTTCAATAATTGCCTTGTGCAGGGTGGTGAAAATGCAGTGCACGATACCGGTCTTCTCAATACAGCTTATTTTCTGGATTGGGGTGCAGGGAATCTCAATACTGATCCTCTTTTTGCCGACTCAACTTTAGGCATGTATAATATCTCTTCTGCCTCGCCCTGCAGAGATGCCGGAACGACAGACATTCCTGATTTTGTTTTCCCGGAAACCGATCTTCTGGGTAATCCCCGCATTTCCGGAAATACGATCGATATCGGAGCCTACGAATTTCAAAGTGTGGAGACAGACTTCTCTGCCGAACCACGGAATGGGGATGAACCCTTAACAGTACAGTTCACCAACCTCTGCGGCCCGGAAGCAATACAATTCAACTGGGACTTCAACAGCGATGGAACGATCGACAGTAATGAACCAAATCCTCAATATATTTATACAGAACCAGGCCGGTATAGCGTCACACTACAGGTAAATGGAGATGCGGGTTATTGTTTT
>CAYQPF010000292.1:0-2879 GCA_964419225.1 uncultured Candidatus Cloacimonadota bacterium
CTCGCGGCTTGTTATAAGCCAGTCCGCAAGAACAAGACGTTGGAATCACACCTCCTCCCACCAAACATTAGCCGTCTGAACAATCAGGCGGTTTTTGTTTTATCTAGGGCTTTTCAGGCATTTTCAAAATGCAGGGAAGTAATAGTCCATAGTAAAGATACTGAGGAATTTGGAGAAATATAGTCGCAAAAAGCAATCACCAAATAATCACCAACTATATTTCGACTAGATTTTTGTGCTATCAGAATGGATCAAAAGCTTTTCGATTAATGAGGCGGCTAGGGTATCTTTGAATTGCAAAGGAATATGACGGTGCAGAGGATTAGAAGTGGTATGGCAAATGCGAGAGCAAGGGGTAAATTAATTGGAAGACCAGTATTAACAGAAACTAAGGTACCATCAACTTTTTATCGATATTATCACAAGTATAAGTCTGGAGAGATAAACAAGACTGAAGTTGACAGACTCTGTAATTTGGCTCGTTCTTCAGCTTATCGGTATCTGGAGATTGTTGATAGAAAAAAAAGAAAATGATTCTCAAAAAAGCACAGCAACAAAAGTCTTTCAAAATATTAAATTCCAATCTTCTTTTAAATTATAGCATTCAAACAATATAAATTTATCATCATTCGGAAAGAAACGACAAATTCATTATTCCATCTCCAGACTAAAAATGTTATTATTGAACTAAGCAAATACTATGGAGGAGAAGTGCATGAAACAAACTATCAAAAACAAAGAGAAATTAACGATAGCTGCATCACTAGGACTATCTCTATACTCCATTTACAAGATCATTTTTTTGTCAAGTGCATTTAAGCCGCTTCAATCATTTGAATTTACATTTGGCGTTACGCTGAAATACTTACTGATTTATAGCATTCCCTTATGGAACCTACTAGCATTAGGGTTATGTGGACTGGTGCTTGTTTATGCCTATATAAATAAAAATAAGAAAATAGGTTTTCATAACCGAGTTATCAAAATTAAGAAAATTTTATTCTCAACGTTAATTATATTTTCTACAGGTTCGATTTTCGTAATATTATACAATGCATATTCATCATATCAAGCATATCAAGAACATATAATCCAAGGCTTTGATATGGTATATAGGTCATTTCAGATGTCTTTTATAATCATAGCTTTCACCACAATCAGTTTAATAGGAGAGATTTTATTTGGCCTATATGTTATTACCAAGAGGGAAGGACTGTTAAACCCATTTATGATTATTTGCTTTACGGGATTTATTTTCTCGTTGTTAATAAAAACACACAGTTTTGTAACTGCGATCATTAAAGAACGCTTGATGATTGCCGATCCATCTCTGCTTAGCATTTTCGGACTCACTAAGAACTACATATTTGATAATATTATTTCTTTTTTATTCTCTATTCTTATTTTGTCAGCAGGCTTGATAATTATTCTGTACGGAATAAAAAAAGAAAAAATTTCTTTATCAGAGTAAATCATTTGCATTGCCATAGAACAAATAATAAACAATTTGAAGAAAATCATCGTCATTACCGTTATAAGAAAAACCGCCTCATTTGAAGCGGTTTTCTTGCCATATTATAGACCAGATACATCAAAAAATAATTGGGGTTTATTTTGGGTTTACTTTTTAGCCAATTTTGACCATAAAAATCGAAAAATCAGGAATTCAACATTTTAAACGAAACCCGCAAATTCAATAAAGATGGGGCTCAAGTTCCTGAAGGCCCACCAATAAAAAAGAATGACGGACATTCCATATTATTTTTGTAAGAAATGAACAAGAAAAGGCAACAACAGATTATACATATACGATTGTAATTGACGTGGAATAACAGTATAATTTCAATCATGAGCTAAGTTACTGAGGTTGAAATGTACCTATTTTAAGTATGAAAGAGCAGCGTAAATCCACTTGAAAATTGACCTAAAAACAGAAAAACTGTCAATAGTTTGACGGTTTCGTTAGTATCTTGTATGCTGTTTTTGACAGGAGCCCTTAAGAGTCAGCTGCTCTATTATTGGGTAGTATTGCTGAAATCTGAAAGAGAGAAGATATGAAAAGCAAACCAAATAGAATAGTAACAGTGACAGGAATTACATTAATGCAATTTGTACTAATAGCAATATCAGCACTTGTTCTACGCCTCATTCGCAATTTTATGGATGCAGGTTTTATTCAGGTCACATACAGTATCCCGTTGTTTGTATTTATTATCAGTGCCATGATATTTTCAGCAGGAATCCTTTTATTTGATTTTGTTTACCTGCGCATTTTATTAGAAAGCAGATCTAAAAGAATATGGTTCATTCTATATTATTGTGTGATCTATGCTTTCCGATTATTTTCGACCATTATAATAGTATTCGGAGTTTTTGATTTTTATTTAATAAATTCTGATTACGGACTAAGTAAAAATTTGCAATATATATGTTTCTATTATTTCCCACTGATAACTCCTATTGTAATTGGTGTGATACTGCTCGTCAAAAACAGAAAAAGGGGGATCGAAACAATGTAGATAAAAATTATTTATATAGCAGGAGGTAAAGACCGTGCAGCATAGAGGAACTATTCTTATAGAAACCGATCGGTTAATATTAAGACAATTTACAATAGACGACAGTGCCGCGGCTTTTCGTAATTGGACAAGCGACGACAAAGTAACAGAATTTTTAAGATGGCAGACTCATAAGAGTATAGAGGTTACAGAAAAATTTATCAAGATGTGTGTAGATAACTACGCTAATCAAGACTTCTACCAGTGGGCAATTGTGCAAAAGAAAAATGGAGATGATCCAATCTGCACAATCAGTGTTGTTGAAAAGAATGATGAGTTAAGTATTTTACATATTGGGTATTGCATTGGAAGCAAGTGGTG
>CAYQPF010000293.1:0-2874 GCA_964419225.1 uncultured Candidatus Cloacimonadota bacterium
GAGGTTTGCAAGCTGGGTCGAAGATCATGAAGAGTGAAGGCTTGCAATCGAACGATTTATATAATAAATATATGGTGAGTGAGATTGTAAGTTCTTCAAATTCATTAGCTTCAGCCAGGTTGTAAAGATTCTACTGCACAGTTCGGGTTAAAGAATGAAAGTTGAACAGTCTCTTTTTTACGATACTTATTCAACATTAAATTTTTCTTGACTAAGAAATAAAAAAAAGGTTTTAAGAATTTAGGAGTGCTTTATGAAAAAATATTTATTTCTTCTCTTTTATTTATATTTTTGTACCAATATTTATTCATTTTTTACAGACAGTAATCCCGTTGATAATCAGCGCTTAATTGAGGAATCAAAAGTGGGATATTTTCACCGATTGTTACCGGATTCATTAAATAAAGCAGATTCTGAGCCTATAACATTTGAACCGGTCTTATCATACAAACCTATTCTCATTGAAGATGGTGATGTTTCAAAGGTAATCGATCCAACAATTCTAACTTTTGAAAAAGGAGAAACTTTTTTTTCCAATAAGGATTTTAAAAATGCTCTCTTAAATTACGAAAAAGCTTTTGAACTGGATAATCAGAATTTGAAATATATCTGTTATGCAGCCCAATGCCATATTCTCTTAGGGAACCCCCAAAAAGCAATAAAACTCTGTAAAAAATATCTCAAAACTAACTATAATTATTATCTATTACATTATTTTCTAGCATCTGCTTATGAAAATATAGGTGATTATGACCAGGCAAAAGATGAAATAATTTTAGCACATATTTTAAATCGTAATCATGATCACATTATTGAGAGCATGAATCAGATTCTTGCAAAACTCAAAAAACAACAGGTTAGCTGGAACGCCTACATAAAAAGTGATATTATTGTTAATAAGGACACTGTTATTATTTACCAGAGCCCGGATTCCACAAAAAATTTTGAAAATTATTTTTATCTGATATGTAAGGCTCTCTGGTTATCGGATTCTACTTTTGTATCAGAAAGAAAGGTTACAATTGCCGGTGAACTCCATTTTGCTCTAGCGATGGAGATAGACAGTTATCATAACAAATTATCAGCATTTCAAATATACAATATTGAAGATAAAGAACCCCTTGAGGTTAAAGAATTTATTAAAGCTGTCGAAGCAGGATTTGAAAACCAGTTTATTTTATACGAAAAAATTCTTGTTGATAATCCAGCTTTCGCCTATGACTTTACGGAAAAAAGCCTCAAGCTACTTTTACAGTACTTTAAGCAATACAAAATCTGTAAAATTTAGTAATCTGCAGATAAGAAAAATATTCTCATCTTATTTTATTAATGTATTCACATTAATAATTAAATATGTATTTGAAGAGGGTGAACTGTAAGAGTTCAGTTATTCGGAATTTCCGAATAACTGCCTCTGATGGAAAAGAATATGAGACAGATTACTACAATTTGGATATGATTTTATCTGTCGAGTATCGGGTTCAATCATCTCAGGGAACTCAGTTCAGGATTTGGGCAACACAGAGAATTAAAGAATATATTATTAAAGGATTTACTTTAGATGATGAACGCCTCAAGCAGGGTGAACAGAAAACACGCTACTTCCAGGAATTATTACAACGTATCCGTGATATCCGAAGCAGTGAACGGAATTTCTACCAAAAAGTTACAGATATCTATGCAACCAGTATTGATTATAAAAATAATGCGGCTCTGACTCATACTTTCTTTGCCACCGTACAAAACAAAATGCATTTCACGGTGCACGGTCAAACTGCTGCAGAACTAATTGCCAATCGGGCTGACAGTACTAAGCCCTTAATATGATTGGTGAATTGTAAAGGAAACTACATTACTTCACTTGTGTATCTCCATTAATGGAGCAAGTGAAGTACTAAATATCAGAGTCGTGACTTTCGGTCTGATCAATAAAAGTCAGGTACATCCGCGGGAAGTATTTGCCGACGTGATATCTGAAAGAGCTTCTGCCATTATTATTGCCCACAATCATCCTGTAGGTGATTTAACCCCAAGTAATGAAGATAAAGCTGTAACGAAAAGAATAAAGGAAGCAGCCTCGTTATTGGGTATCAGTCTGCTGGATCATATCATATTCAATAGTAAGGGCTACTATTCGTTTGTAGAGAATGAGGATTTGTGATTATCCATGATTATTCATCCTCACAGACCAAATCTAAGGTAATTGATTATCCTTTTGAGATAGAGCCACTTGTCCGAGAAGTTTGAGCCAGTCCTCCGAAATGTTTGAGCCACACTTCCGTTTATCAGAGCCTCTTGCCTTTTTCTTAATTTAAACACCATGAGTTCATACACAAAATCAGTGCAAATATTTTCATGGAGGTCAAAAATGACCGATTACAGAGAAATTTAACACTTATACAAGCAAGGCATTATCAAGAGAATTATTGTTCAATAATTGGCTTCTTCGCTTTCAAAACAAAATCAGGACCACAAATTCTTTAATAAAACCACTACATCCGATTAATAAAACCTGAAGAATCCAAACCTATATTAGCTCTACTATGAACCTGCCACTTTTATTTTAGGTACTTCCAAACCATATTGAACAAACTTCTTTCTCTTACTCTCATTACACATATCCTGCTTGTTCCTTGGTGTTCATGTCCATTTTTCTTCGATCCAATTAATTTAATACACTTTTTTCTTCACTTTCAAGCCAAAATTAGGACCCCAAATCCTGTCCAGTCCTAAAATAATGGACTCAGTTTTTGATAGTTTTACCTGACACATCTGCCTTACACATTTCTTTCCTATCTGTGACCATCCGCCTAATCAGCGTTATCTGCGTTCTATTAAAAGGGAACGGACGGAGATGGGTGTCCAGTCCTAAAA
>CAYQPF010000294.1:0-2776 GCA_964419225.1 uncultured Candidatus Cloacimonadota bacterium
TCCAGGTTACATCCCGGTGCTCCATCATTTTGGCGGGTTGGGGCCATTGCAGTTGTGCAGAGAGGGATAAATAAAGGCCTAGCAAAATCGAAAATGCAAATAGTCTTCTGTACATAATAATATCTCCAAGGACTAAAACTTAATACTCCATTTATGAATTATAAATTATAGTTGTCAACAGAAAAATCTGGAATCAATGGTGAATGGACTTTATGGACAGAATATGGAAAGTTGCGGATTAATAGACCCGGCATAAATGCCGGACCTAGTGATGGACAAAGCCTATGAAACAAGTTCAAATCAGGCATTATTTGCCTCATCAATAGCCTCCTTAATGGCTTCAGCCAAATTCTCTTTCTATAATCATAAAGAAAAACAAATAGTTATATATAAAATTCGATTTTGGGTCTTGCTTGTCCAGGTTATCTAATTACCAGATGACTGCAGATCTGAGATTATCAGTAACTGATATATAACACCCGAACCATATGCTGCATGCAATGCTCATTTGATGAGGAGCATTTTACGGCAGAGCGTTTTATTGCCGGACGTGAGTTTATAGAAATAGATACCGCTGGAAACAGGATTCTGACTGGAATTAGTACCTTTCCAGGTGATATTGTGCTGACCTGATTCGAGTTGGGCATTGAGCAGAGTTGAAATTCTTTGGCCTTTGATATTGAAGATTTCCAGTTTGACCTTGCCTGAACTGGGAAGGGTAAAAGAAATCTGAGTTTCAGGGTTAAAGGGATTGGGATAGTTTTGGGCCAGTGTGAGAGGTAGGGTAGGGGAGATAGCCTGGTCGTTCACCGGGAGTTGGGAGACATCTATCTTTTGGACGAGGAAGGTAGAATAATTTTCAAAAGGTGGTAACTGAGCATTTGTCCATACCAGATATGTGTTTTGATTATCAATTGGGAGTAATTGTGGTTTGAATAAGTTTAAGCATAAGCCCAAAGGTATATTGTTACTGATTCCATTGGTAGTATTACTGAATTTGGTAAAGAACAGAGATGTTGGCTCATTGTATTCACCTCTGATAAATGAAATGCCAAGATCATTACCAAAATTCTCGGCTGTGAATGTATAAACATTATCTGAAACAACGAGACCTTCTTCGCCGAACTGACTGACTAGTTCGTTGTCGCTTAAAATATATTTTTGCAGCACTAATTTATTTTGGAATAGACTTAAATCACGATAGAGAACATTAAAGACATTATCATCACTTACGCAAATTTGATGATTATAATATTGCAAATTGGTTACAATGAGATGTCCTTCAAATGGATAAACCGTTGTTAAATCCGGGACTCTGATTAGTTGTAGTCTCAGCTCTTTCTGGTTGTAAGTTTCAGTGATCCAACTTAGTAGAAGACCTTGTGAGGTTTGTTGAAGTTTCAAGCTATTAAGAGAATAGATGGATGGAATAGTTGCTATTTGAACTCCCTGATTCGGGTATTCAGGGTTAAAGACAAGATTGTCGGTTAAATCATAAAGAAAAATACTTATACCGGAATTTGTATTTGTTTGATAGTAAATCAGATATTGATCATAGGCACCGAAAAAAGTATTCATACTGTTGTTCAGGCAAAATGAATTGTTGTCGAATGTGTTTTCATTTACTATTTTGTGAACATTGTATTCATAAACGTAGGGAAGAGGATTATTGTAAAAACCCCAAATACAGTCAGATTTGTTTTCAAATTGAAAATAGGGATACATGGAATCATAATTGAAATTGTTATCACCCTGGGAATCAATGTTTTGACCTGTGATGGAATCTTCATTTGCTGCATAAACCAAAATGTAATTGTTTGCAGGAGTTTTATGTACTTTTGTTGTAAACACTGAAGTATTGATATTAGTTTGGATTGTTTTACCAACAAAGGGAAAAGAGTTATTTCCTTCAGAATCAATTTTGTACATCCGTAAATCAGAAAATTGTTGGAACATTGTGAGATTATTGCCATCAGTAAAAAAGTAATTAGGGAAAGAAACAAGTTCATTTTGCAGATCTTCGTTATAGATTTGCAAATAGTCATTTCCTTGATCAATAATACAGTGTTGTTGATAATTATTGCCCTCATAATCGAAGATATGCTTGCAAAAAATATTATAATTAGTAGTCATGCAGATATTTTCATTCAAAAGAATAAAATTGATTTGGCAAAATGGACCAAAGAAAAAGGGAGGATTTCCGATAGTAATAGCCTGTTCATATTCAAAAATGTTATTTTGATTGAGAATTTGTAATTTGAACTGATTAAAGGTGAGAGGGTCACGATAGAAAATAACAAGTTTGCCTGCAGGAGATATTCCTGAAGCAGTTAAGTATGCAGAAGGTATTACAACCTCAGCAGAGACAGCTTCTCCGGCACTATTATGTTTCTGTATGATAAGCTGATTGGAAATATTTGTATTACTATGGAGCAGATAGAAGTCATTTTCATTAATAAAAGTCATTGTTTTGTATGTGTCACCATATATGTGCCAAAGTGGTTCACCGACAGGAGAGTATTTAGTTATATTAGAATTGGATAACGGATCACCCATCACAAAGGCATTATCTGGAAATACATGGATTTGAGCATTATAGCTGGGGTATGCTGTATGTCCGGTAAAAAGTAAGTCACCTGTGGGAGAGAATCTTTTATAATAATAATAATATTGGCCGGAATTAAAATTAGAAGTGAAGAGATATAAACCGTCCGGATAGGTTCTGCAGATTTTTACGACTTGCGGAGTATTTACAATTTGCTGTTGCCAGGCAACG
>CAYQPF010000295.1:0-2679 GCA_964419225.1 uncultured Candidatus Cloacimonadota bacterium
TTAATCTGTGGGGATACCCTCATCTACAATGCGGCTGCTATTTTGACAATGAAAGGAGATGCGGCGATAGAGATAGTGATGCAGCTGCCGGGTGTTATTGTAGACGAAAAGGGAAATGTAACAATTATGGGAAGACCTGTATCTCGTACATATCTGAACAGCAAAATAATATTTGGCGATGATCCCATGACGGCATTACGAGAATTATTAGCAAAAGAGGTTACCCGAATAAAAGTATACGGTGAAGCAACCGATGAGGACAGACGCAGGAAAATTAAAGATGGTAAAAAACAGTTGGTTCTTAATATTGAAACCAAAAATAATATAACCAGTTCTTCCACGGGCCACATCCTGGCAAGCTACGGGACTGATCTTTCTGTAAATGAAGATAAAAAACTGCAGCAGAGGTACGGGATAGGGGCAACAATCAATTTTTTCTCAGAAATGTTCCTGTTGTCGTCAAATGCGTTCTACAACAATTTGAACAGAAAATCCAACAAATTATCCGATATAATAACCATTCCACAAAACAACAGCTCCTATAATGAGAACGGTTATTTTGAAATAAACTCCGAGAAACATTGGAAAGACAGACTGGACGGATCTACTCTCAAGGTGGGATACGTATATGAAAACAACTTCGGCAGATCAAAAAACATCATCTGGAACAGTTATTTTCCATCGGCAGGTTTTGCACACAAAGATTACTACGACACAACAATTAACAGGAACATATCCAGGTTTCACAGAATCAATATTGACGCTGTTTTTATGACATTCCTCGACGGCCGTATATCTACAACAACTCGGTTAGGTATCCAGGATGAAAATAATAAGTACACCCGCGATGCAACAAGTATTACAGACAATATTCAAGATAAAGTATCGGGTTCAAGAAAAGCTAATAATGACAACCTCACTCTACATCAGGATATTTCATGGACACCTTTCGCAAATCAGAGAAAAGTAATAATTCCTAATGTTATTCTGTCTGCAGATTTAGGAGACGGCGAAGGAGGTGGATGGAGGATTGATACAATGTCCGTTACCGGAAAGAAAATTATTCACTCTTCATCGGATGGTTTCAGAAAGCAACTATCTGGTAATGTAGATCTTATTATCAATTTAAATAAGGATAAACCCAACCGTTCATTTTTGGAACTAAAAAGCGGCATAACTTATCTCAAGGACAAAACTCGGCAAATTTCGTATAATCAATATGACCCTACAACTGATCCCTCTCCTCTCGATACTGCAAGCACATACAATTACACTTATGATTATAATACCAAAAAAATTGAAGTAGTATTACATACCAGCCTATCTTCTAGAATTGGAATTAATATCGGAGTAAAAGGACTCTCCTCCCGGCTTAATAAGAGTGAAGTTTTTCCTGATGAATACGACTACGGAAAAACATATAATTCTGTTTCTCCACTTTTACAGGTAAACTATTTTAAAGGTTTTTTCCCCGTTGTATCCTTAAATTATTCATCATTACCAACATTGCCCTCTTTAGAACAAATCCGCAGACAGATTAATGATGAGAATCCCATGATTCTATCAGTGGGCAACCCTGCACTTAAACAGAGTTTTAGTCATCGTCTCAACATAGTATATTCAGCGTCGCCCAACAGCAATGGCGCAAGCTTTAGCTTAAAGACTGATATTAATCTGACAGATAACTTAATAGCATCAAAAAGCATTTATTTTAAAGAAAACACTAAGTTGCCTCAATGGGATAATTATACAGCACTTGCACGCAGCACTCTGTACACATACGAAAATGTTAATGGTGCTTTAAATGTTTCATCATCTGCCTCATATTCAAAATTCCTCAAAACAATAAAATCGACAGTAAAATTATCTCTTAATCATGAATACAGCAGGCTCCCATCATATATTAACGAAAATCTTAATATGATGAAAGCTAATAAAGTAGGTTTAAATGCAAGCCTAAGGATACCATTTGGGAAAAATCACAGACTAGACCTAAGTTCATCGGCTGCATACACGAGCACAACAAGACCATCCATGATTAACAATAAGTTTGTTTCTGAATCCTTTAAAGTCTCTTTAGAGAGTAATTTTCTTAAGAATCTGTTTTTTAGGGGAGTATATAACTATAGGGGATATCAGTTCATCAGAGGTAATGTTGACAATATTAATAACCATTTCTTAAGTATGATTTTCGGCTACAATATCAACAATTGTGCAATAAGCATATCGGGGTTTGATCTATTGAACCGCAACACCAGTTTTAAATCCGTTATGATGTCCGACCATTTGCAAAACAGTTGGGCACCATCATTTGGAACGTATTGGTCATTTAATATCAGTTATAAGTTTAATTCTACAAAATCGACCGGGGATATTTTACATTGACATTTCACACATTCTTTTTACCTTTATTTTTCAATTCTTAAAGTATAAGATTCAGATGACGACTAAAGGGAAGGTGGTGATTATCGGTGCCGGCATAGGAGGTATTGCCACGGCTGCGTTTTTGGCAAAACAGGGTTTTACTGTAGAGGTATTTGAGAAAAATGCAAATCCGGGGGGACGTTGCAGTCAAATGGTACAGGAGGGGAACCGGTTCGATCGGGGGGCAACCAAATTTTTGATGCCGTAGCATTACAGAGAGGTATTTCCGCAACTGGGGCCAGATATGGACAAAGA
>CAYQPF010000296.1:0-2627 GCA_964419225.1 uncultured Candidatus Cloacimonadota bacterium
CATCCTCAATTGCCTGCCCGGCACTATAAACCTCTCCTTGTTTAGTTAGTATCTTATACAAAATATCCTTAGTACTGATCAATTGATTACCTTCCAAAACAATCTCCCTGACCTTAAATTCTGCATTAAGTGATACTGCATTTATTACAAGAAATATGATAGTCCATAGTTTATACTTTAAATTCATATATTATTAATTACTCATATCTCAAAATCACCACTCTCTACTCCCATTAATAATTAATAATTAATAATTAGGAAATTGGTTTTCAATGATCTCTACCAATTCATCAACCAGATGTTCCTGTTGAACTTTTTTAATAATCTCACCTTTCCGGAAAATCAGACCTTCCCCTTTCCCGCCGGCTAACCCGAAATCAGCCTCTCTGGCTTCTCCCGGTCCATTTACGACACAACCCATCACTGCTATCGTCAAAGGTTTATCAGCATACTTTTCCAGTCTTGTCCGGACTTCTTCCGCCATCCTGATCAACTCAATCTCTGTCCTCCCACAGGTAGGACAGGAAATAATATTTAAACCCTGCCGCAAGTTCAGACTCTTTAAGATCTCTTTGGCTGTATAAACTTCTTCCACCGGGTCTGCTGTTAATGATACTCTGATCGTATCCCCGATTCCCTCAGCCAACATAGTCCCTATTCCCACAGCGGATTTGATCGTTCCCGACCAGGTCGTCCCGGCTTCTGTTACTCCCAAATGCAGGGGATAATTAACTTTCTTGCTCAATAGTCTGTAGGATTCAATTGTCAAAGGAACTGAGGACGCTTTTACTGAGATCTTGATCTCCTCATAACCGGCCTTTTCCAGCAGTGTTACGTGTTCAAGAGCACTTTCGATTATTGCTTCTGCAGTTACGCCGTACTTTGTAATCTTTTCTTTTGATAAGGAACCGCTGTTTACACCAATTCTGACCGGTATTTGTTTCTCTTTAAGGACATCAACGACTGCCAACACATTTTGATAACTGCCGATATTGCCTGGATTCAGTCTTAACCCGTCAACTCCGGATTCCACTGCCTGGATAGCCAGTCTATAATCAAAATGAATATCTGCTATTAAGGGGATATTAATTTGTTTCTTGATTTCTTTTATGGCCAGAGCTGCATCTATATCAGGAACAGCTACCCGGATAATTTCACATCCTGCTTTTTCCAATAACAATATCTGAGAAACGGTTGCTGCCACATCCTGCGTATGTGTATTACACATCGATTGAATACTGACCGGATTATCACCTCCGATCAAAACATTGCCCAGTCTGATTTCTCTGGTTATTCTCCGATTCATAATATCTCCCAATTTGCGTTTAAGTTTTCACTCCCCTCTCTTTGCAAGAGAGGGGCCTGTGGTGAGTTTCTCTCCCACTGACACCTGGCACCTAACTCCTGACAACTATCCTCGGGGATGGGTTGTCCTTTCCACTGCCCACTGCCGCCTGCCCACTGAACTACTGCATCTGATCTATCTTATATTTAAAACTCCTGATCCCGTCGAAGATTGATCTGACCAGCAGATCCTGGTAATTCGGATCATTGAGCTTTTTCTCTTCCTGTTCATTACTGATAAATCCGGCTTCTATCAGAACTGCCGGCATATAGGCACCGCGCAGAACATAAAATCCTGCCTGCTTTACACCTCTGTCTATGGAAGAAGTATCATTGATCAAATTGGTCTGTAATCTTACAGCCAAATCACGGCTTTCTTCCAACTGTTCATTCTGGGCCATGTCTGCCAGAATAAAACTCAGATCATCATAATTCTTCACAGCTTCCTGCCCTCCCTCATAATTAAACACCACTGAGTTCTCTAATGTTTCAACTGCACGCGATTCTGTTGTTCTTGCAGTAGATAAAAAGAAAACTTCTATGCCTTGGGAGTTTTTTGCCACTGCTGCATTGCAGTGAATGGAGATGAATAAATTGGCTTTTTGAGCATTGGCAAACTTAGTTCTGTCCTGCAATGAGACAAATTCATCCTTGTCTCTTGCCAGAAGCACTTTTACGTTTAACTGACTTTCCAACTGATATTGCAGTTTCTTCACTAATTGCAGGGCAATGTCCTTTTCGCTGCTGTATAAGCCAACAGCTCCCGGATCTCTTCCCCCGTGACCAGGATCGAGTACAATGGTATTAATTCCAAGATATTGGGGATATTCAATTGTTAAGATTCTCCCGGCTGATTGATATGCTACTTTGCCGGGGAATATTTTGGGCAAATTCTTCTCAACCAGTACCCAGGGTAAATAATACTTGTCTTTTTCATGCTTTGGCTGATACAGGTTGTTATAGACTGTGCCTTTACAGGAAAAATAGGTCGAATTCAACAAAAAGGAAAGACTCTCGTTGTAAATCGTCAACCCGATCTTCTGCTCAGCAAAATCTATCTTATGCAAACTGTGAAAGACCTTGTTCAATTCTGTAAGGGAAACATATTCCTGTTTATCAATTGTCTCTGTTTCCAGTTTTTCTGTCTTACTGGAATCTTTATACTTGATTTTAATAGTGGACGCATTCAAAGCATTGATAGTAAATAATAAAATAAAAGCAAAAAAGGGGAATTTCACTAAGCTCTGCGTTTAAAACGATAAAGTATTCAGATAAAGCAGATC
>CAYQPF010000297.1:0-2627 GCA_964419225.1 uncultured Candidatus Cloacimonadota bacterium
TCATACCCGCAATTTTTACATACCCCCCAAAAGGGAGTATGCCAATCTGCCACTTCACACCCTGATGCATCCAGGAAAAAATCGGCTTTCCAAATCCAATGGCAAAGGCTTCCACACGCATCCCCTGCTTCCTCGCCATGAAATAATGACCGAGTTCATGAATGAAGACGAGAAAACCAAGTCCAAGAATCGCAAGTACAGCGTAGAGGATATTTTCAATCATGAGACAACCTTACCAACCTTAACTCCTGAGGATACCATATCTGCTCGCCGCAAACAAGCATGAAAAAGAATACTCAGATATGACCGAGAATGATCTTGGTTTCCGCTTATTATCACTTTTCAGATACTGGAATATTATCGAATACCTCTTTCCTTACAAATATCTGATAGATTCCAACTGGGATGACGTATTGAGGGACTTTATCCCGAAATTCATGCAGGCCCAAACCTTCCTGACCTATAGAATCTGCCTGCTGGAATTAATCACAACGATCGGCGATTCTCATGCATTCCTCGCCGGAATCAACCCGGAAACCCAAAAAAAAGAAAATGGTAAAATGCTGAATGACTACCGTGGCACTAATGTCGCTCCTGTTTGTCTGGACTATATCGAAGATAAAATGGTAGTGTTTGAATATCTTAACCCTGATTTTGCCATGCGGTCCGGCCTTAAGAAAGGGGATATTGTCACCCATATTGATAATCAAAAAGTTGAAGATCTGCTCCAGGAACACTTGCTTTTTACCCCGGGTTCCAACTTGGCCACGCAAGCAAGCAGGTTGAGTAGAAATCTGCTAAGGACTAACAATAAGTTTCTGATGCTTCAGATCGTCTCCAATGGTGTCTCGAAGACAATAAAATTGGAATGTTTTACGACAAAAAAAATGCCTATTCTCCCCAAAAGAATGGATCCTAAAGATTATTTTAAGATGCTGACTCCCCAAATTGCCTACATCTACCCCGGATTATTAAAAGGTAATTACTTACCCTAAATAATGCCAGCAGTCATGAAGACAAAAGGTGTGATCATTGATTTGCGTTGTTACCCGGCTGAGTTTATGCTTTATAAACTTTCCGAGTACTTCATGCCCAAACCCAAAAAGTTTGTTCAGTTTTCCTCAACCTCTTTTGAGCACCCAGGTCTTTTTATTGCAGCCAAACCTCTTACTGTAGGAAAGGAAAATCCAAATTATTATCGCGGAAAAGTGGTGATTATTGTAAATGAAAACACGATCAGTCAGGCTGAATTCACTGCCATGGCTCTGCAAAAAGCACCCAAAGCAACTGTCCTTGGTAGTACAACTGCAGCAGCAGACGGTAATGTTTCCTTTATCCAGCTACCTGGCAACATTATAACAGCCATAACAGGATTGGGGGTATATTACGAAGACGGACGTGAGACTCAGAGAGTCGGAGTCGATATCCACACAATCTGCAGGCCTACAATCGCCGGTATCAAAGATGGCCGCGACGAACTGCTGGAAAAAGCACTGGAATTATTGAGTTAAGAAAGTCATTATTGTCTTTAGAGAGTTTCTAACCAAGACTACAAATTAGTGATGAGTCAAGTGTAAACTGCCGGAAGGAATATTAATCAACATGGACACAACACACCTCCCCCGCTTCGCGGGTACTCCTCTCGAGAGGAGAATTGACTTACAGTTATTTTACTTTGTAGGCTATCATTTCAACCGTCATTTCGTGTTTGACACGACACTAGCTAAAGTATTAACCATAAGATGCAAATATGCGTATTTATGCATTGCCCGGCATAACTGCCTGGTCTAATAAATGCAAATCCCTTTCCCTTCACTAACAACTATTTCAGTTTTCGTATAAGAATCTCTTGATCTTCATGGTCGGAGTCTTCTCAAAAGGTTCCTTCTGATCCACGATCTTGGTTATCTTGGAAAATGAAGAAAGACCACTATTAACCTGCTGTCTGATATTTTCCAGGAGGTGAGAAATCTCTTTTTGAGCTATTGAGGAAGAGGATCTGTCCAGTTTTAACTCCGTTTCTAAAATTTCATAGTTCAAAAACACTTTGGCAATGATCTTACCTTCTACAGAAGATACCAGCGACTCTAAAACAAATTGATTCTGATTGATCAAGCCTTCTATTTCTTCCGGATAGATATTTTCTCCGCTGGGGCCGATGATGACATTCTTCAAACGTCCTTTTATATAAAGATAATTCTTATTCTGAAAGATTCCCAGATCTCCGGTCTTAAACCATCCGTCTTCGGTAAAGGTTTGTGCAGTTCTTTCTGGATCACGGTAATAACCCTGCATGACAATCTCACCTTTAACCTGGATTTCTCCTTCACCAGTCTTAGGATCAGGATTATAGATCCGCACCTGTATGCCTGGTAAAGTGATTCCTGTAGATCTAAACTTCATTACGGAAGGTCCTGCACCTGCAATCAAGGGTGAGGTCTCGGTCAAACCATATCCTATGGCATAAGGAAACTTTCCTTCACTCAGAAATCTTTCAGTCTCAAAAGATAATTTAGCACCGCCTATTCCGAAGAAATGCAGTTTCCCGCCAAAAGATTTGTGCAATTTCTTAGCAGCGATTTTATGCAGCAGCTTACGGGTCTGAGGGAAATTATAGAGTACTTTTA
>CAYQPF010000298.1:0-2622 GCA_964419225.1 uncultured Candidatus Cloacimonadota bacterium
GGATACTCTATTGGAGTTAGCTTCGAATCAAAAACTTAAAAATGCTATAGACCAAATATATAGACCAGGAGCAAAAACTGGAGATGGTGGTTTAGCAGATGCGATTAGACATCAATTGTCAACTGGAGAATTAGTTGGCGGGAAAGATCATTTGATTAAAGGCGCACAGAGGTTGAAAAATCTTGAAAACATCATTAAAAAAGAGAACTTGAATAGTAATGATTTGCAACTTACGCAGAAGTTACTTAATGATTTAAAGAATGCTCTTGGAGGTAAATAACGTGGACAGTAAAGAGTTAAACATTTATTAATTAAAAACTTTCCGAATCTAGTTGATAAATATAACGAAGAGGTTGATTGGCAAGAAGGTGACGATACAGGTTCGCATACTGTTTATGGCGATGTTTTAACACCTTACTTAATTGATTGTATTGAGAAAAACAAAGAAGCAGAAGTAATAAAAATATTGAATTATTTAGAACAGATACTAAAATCTAACATTAAATACAGCGATGAAGTAATAGCTTTTAGTGTTCTTGAAAGAATTGAATATCCGTACAGAGATTCGGTTTTACTTCATGATAACTATGGAGAACTTACTAAAAAAATAATAGAAGAAATAAGACAATCAAGTTATTAAATCTGTTCTCTTGCCAGTCCTGCGATTCTAAAAGAGGAACAGTTCTTTTGTTTGGTATTGGTGGACACGGAGATAAGCGCTTATCTCAGAATAATGATATGTTTTACTGGCATGGTCCATTTAGCACACATATTTAAGGCGGTTATCTATACGAGGACCGTCTTTCTTTTATAACCAGGGATACTTATAGAGGAAACATCTACCAACCCTGGACTCAGAACCTGTATACTTACTGTAATAACAATCCCGTGAACTATGTGGACCCGACGGGACATAATGCTATAGCGATAAGACAATTTGGACAGAGTTTAGAGCAAACGGGTAATCCATATGCAGCTGCTGCAGGGGGGTTATTACTCGGAGGAGCAGTAGCATATGACTATTTATCATCAAATCCAGACGTAGTGTCTGACATTAAGTCTGGAGCAACAGAAGCTTGGGATACAGCCAAATCAGGAGCGGGGGCTGTTAAGAATTGGTTTTTATCTCAGAGCGAGGATACAAATGATAATGGAAATACGTTTAGAGACAGTTTAGGTGATATAGAAGAAAACCCTGATAACTGGGATAAGACAGGGGAAAATACTCAAGATTCAACAAATGCAAGGAATAAAGGAGGAAATAGTATAGAAGAGGAGTTCACAAATAAAAACACAGGCGATAAGATATGGAAACATACATTGCGGAATAAGGATGGCCAACCTGTTGAAAAACCACATTATCGCCCATACCCGAAGCAAATAAATGAATGATTTATACAAGGGGGCTGTTATTGTGAAACTCATAGATTTAAGGTTAGAGATATTAAACACAATGGCCGATGATGGTGAGAATATTGAAACTATTGAAGATATGTTGAGAAATATTTCAGATGTAGTTGCCAGTAAGGATCATATTGTTAAGATAATAGCCGATCTATTGAAAGATGGATCAATTTATATAAGATATCCACAGAATGTGCAACCTGATGATTTTTTAGACTCTACAGGCGAAAAACTATATGATTTTTGGTTTGAGATGACAAATAAAGGTAGGGCGGAATGGGATAATGCTAATAGCTATTTTTATGAACAGGACTAAACGGCTACAATTCTCACGGGTTTTCTAACAAACATATTGAAGGCGGTTATCTATATAGGTGGTGATAAATATGAATCACATAAAAGAGTTAATTCAGTTCCTCAATACGCTTGAGGAGAAAAAGATTTATTATCGTATTAACAAGACAAGAACCTCAAGCATAATGATTGAGGTTACAATTCCGGGCCAAAGATGGGAAATTGAGTTCATGGACGATGGTAGTGTTGAGATAGAGAAATTCGTAAGTAACGGAGAAATGTATTCAAAAGAAGAATTAGTGGTTTTGCTTAACGAATTCTCAGATTAAATTACTAGGCATTAATTATGATGCGACTGAGTTAATGTTCTACTGACATAAGTCTAACAATGTTCAAAAAAACCGCTCATAGCAAAGGCTAGACAGCTTAAAACTTATATCAACCGGGAGGGATACTTCAAAAGCCCCTTCCGCTGTTTTTTATAAAACTAACAACGCCCGTCCTCCAAGGCCATCTAGGTAAGTAGGGATGGTCTTGCCTTGCGCTATACGAAGGACGCACGGGGACATTCTTTTTGTATCCAACTTATCTAAGGTAATGTGAGGGACGCATAACGTACAGAAAAATGGCCGAATACTCTGTTCTGCAAGAGGTTTGGTCTTCCTTTTTCTTAAGAATAATATAATCTGGTCTATGATGACCCCAAAAAACGAGTATATCAACCGCTCACACAGACTTCCCGAAAGAGGTTAAAGCGGCGAGCAATTAAAAAAGTGCTCTCTATAATATTATTACTTCATTATTCCAAATCAAATGGTAAAATTAAGGATAATTATTAAAGTAATCCACTGTGCCAGAACCTATTAGGGATTGTAACAACAATCCTATTAATTATGTGGACCCGACGGGACATAATGCTAGAGC
>CAYQPF010000299.1:0-1377 GCA_964419225.1 uncultured Candidatus Cloacimonadota bacterium
ATGAAATTTTGCTTTTTATCTGAAAATGCAGATTATCAGGGGTTTATTAATATATTTGTAATCTAAACATTTGACTATTAATAATATGATCGAATGAATTTATTACAAACCTAAGATATGTTTATTAGAGCGCCACCTCAATATTGAGGATATTGCTTTTTTCAAAAGCGATGCTATAATAGTTGTCCCGAATACTTAGGTTTCAAAAATTCTTTAACAATATTAAATGAAAAAATATACAAACTCGGAGTTATTTGTTCTATTAAGCAACTCCGAAGAACACAGTCAGAAAGAGTATGAAAATTCTTATATCAATTTCATCCAGGAACTAGTGAATCTGAATACACAAGTTCCTGATATAGTTTACCGCCACAATATCCTTACATTTCTGCACATCGAACTTATTTCCATACGTATGAGAGCAAATGTATTAGGATTAAAAAAAAAACACGGACAAAGGAATTTGCCTGTTTAAGGCAATTTCAATAGTTGGTTCTCACCGTAAGGTTGTTGAATCCCTTATTTCAAAGGATGTAATTTCGTCAAAACAACGGATAAATATCGCAAATCAAGATCTACCAAAAATTGTTTGGACAAGTACGATTCGGGACTTGGTAGAATTGATTTATGCACTTCACTATACTAAATCTTTCAACAATGGTGAAATGACCCTCAAAGAGACAGTTAAGCATTTTGAGCAGTTTTTTGGTGTAAAAATTGATAATTTCTCCCATTCTTTTTTGCGAATACGAGAGAGAATGAAAGAACGAACAGTTTTTGTATCAAAACTCCAAAATACTCTTGAATCGAAGATAAAAGAGAAAGATCAGTAAAAAATATCAGCCAAGTTGTCCGCAATTTGGCTGATTGTTTTTTTAGACTGTCGCAGCTTTGAACAGAATTAATATAGCATGTATTATTATGGAGGTAATTACAGTCGAATCTAAAGCTTTTCAGGAGCTTGTAAAGAAGATAGATATTATAATGGATTTTGTTTATGACAAACAGAGGCATAATGCTATCAACGAAGAAAAAATGTGGGTCGATAGCCATGATGTTTGCAATTATCTTCATATCAGCAATAGAACTCTTCAGCGACTACGAGCCAAGAATTGCGTTTCTTATTCAAGGATCAACGGAAAGAATTTCTTTCGTATTTCGGACATTAGACATCTTTTGGAAAGTAAGATGATTCGAAGCAACGAAGAATATTTGAATGATTTAATTCAAAACACCAAGTATTATGCTCAATAAAGAATCAATTCTAGAACGGACATCCGGCGGTTTATCCGTTTTCAAATACTATATCTCATTCTCTTTTCGAGTGGGTAGAAACTTCCATAATCCTCTTTACGAAGATAGAAAAGCCTCCTGCAA
>CAYQPF010000299.1:1477-2577 GCA_964419225.1 uncultured Candidatus Cloacimonadota bacterium
GATATTCTCTATATAACCGGAGGTGAAAAAGATGTACTATCCCTTTCCTCTCATGGTTTCAATGCTATTTGTTTCAATAGCGAAACGGCAACAATTCCGGATAACACTCTACGAAAGTTGTCATTTATGTTTAAACATATTGTTGTCCTTTATGATATGGATAAAACGGGACAGGATAGTTCTCTCAAACTAGCAAAAAAATATAACGAACTGGGAGTAAAACGGCTTTTATTGCCACTATCCGGTACCAAGGAAGAGAAAGATATATCTGATTATTTTAGGATGGGGAATACAGCGGATGATTTTCGAATACTTTTCCTTGATTTATTAGATACATTATACAGTGATACCATGTCAATACTCAAATCTTGTGAAGTAAATTTTGATAATCCTCCTCCACAATCAAAAATGGTTGTTTCAGTCAATGATGTGCCACTTGGAACGCAGGGAAATCTGCTCTGTATTACAGGAGGGGAGGGGACCGGTAAAAGCAATTATGTAGGATCAATTATTTCCGGATGTATCATTTCAGACGAAAGAAGCATTGATTGTTTAGGAAATACCGTATCGTTGAACTATAAATCAAAAGCTGTTCTGTTATATGATACAGAGCAGTCAGAAGTTCAGCTTTACAAAAATTGTTCGACCATTATCAAAAGAGCTGGTTTAACATCTATGCCGAATTTTTTCAAAGCTTATTCTCTTACCGGCATGTCTAGAAAACAGCGATTGCAGTCCATTGTTGAGAGCATGGATAAGTTTTATCATCAATTCGGAGGAATACAATTGGTGGTTATCGACGGTATTGCAGATCTTATCAAAGGGGCCAATGATGAACAGGAGAGTATTTCCATTGTGGAAGACATTTACAGATATGCAGGAATCTATAATACATGTATTATCTGCGTTCTTCATTTTATCCCGAATGGATTGAAGCTGAGAGGACACTTGGGGTCTGAATTACAACGCAAAGCTGCTGCAATATTATCTATTGAAAAAGATGACGACCCTGCAATATCGGTAGTAAAAGCCTTGAAAGTGCGTGATGGAAGCCCCCTTGACGTACCCTTGATGCAGTTCTCTTGGGATAAGTCAAAAGG
>CAYQPF010000300.1:0-2551 GCA_964419225.1 uncultured Candidatus Cloacimonadota bacterium
CATTTTGTACCATTCATCAATAATATCAACATGAAAAACTGTAACTTCTATAACATAACCGCACTCTGGTAAAAGGACTCCAAAATCTGGAGACCTCGGCTTATCCTTATCCTCGCAATCTATAGGGACAAGAGGTTCAAATGCAATAGGACTAATATTTCCTGCCAAAGACATTGCTATATCAAACTCTGTCAATAGTTCCTCAAATTGTTTTTCATTAGCACCAAAAAGTTCATTTATCTTTTTATTGAATACTGGAACAGATTTTTGGGTTATGTTTTGTCCTAAGAAATCAAAAATTTGAGCCAGTCTTATTACATAACAAGCCGAGTATGCCCCATCACTTTTCCAGTGAGTCGAAATTGGACCGGTAGGGTTTGCAAGCCATGCAGGAACATGTTGGCCTAAGAACTCCTTTAAAAACTTTTTAGCCATTTTTAAATCTTGATCGGAATATATTGTTCCGCTTAAGTCTACATGGCATTCAAGGAAAGACATACTTTTCGCTCCTATCAAAATACTTATTCCATTGGCATTTACATTTAATTAAATGTTCTGTAGTTAACATATTCGGTATATGGATAATGGGGAACTTCGCAATTTGCTTATCTCAATTGATGAAGTGATGAAATATAAATGATAAATCAAGATGCAACTATATTTTTTGAAAAGACTCTCGCATTTCTCTAATACTTTGGTATCTATTATTTAAGTCCATATCTAATCCTTTAATAATAAAATTTTCTAGAGTTCTGCTTTCAAATTTCTTCATAGTTGTTCTACCTGTCATTACAAAGTAAATGAGCCAAGTAAGCGCATATGTTTCATGCTGAATTTTATAGTTTGCAAAGCCACATACTTTTAATTGTGGATCATTCAAGGAGCCTTTAAACTCCGTCAGCGTACTTGTCAAATTACTTTCATCAAGCTTAACTAAACCGAAGTCAGAAATCTTGACAACAATAACATCTTCGTGCTTTTTTAGCAGTACATTTTTCAAACTAATATCTCGATGTAACAGTCCTTTGCTGTGAATATAATCAAACGCTTTAAGAATTTGGGCAACCAATGCTTTTCTATTTGCTGGTGTCAGTTTGCAATTATTGATCATCACATAGTCGTATAGGGTGTCGTCCATAAATTCCATAACATACTGGCGATGAGCTTCATCAAAAGAAAATACGTCTACAATATACGGAGAGTTGAGCTTTTTCATTTCTTCAAATTCTCGCTGAAACCGCTCATACTCTTTAGGTGTTAAATCGTCTTTAGCCCGCTTAATCACAAAGTGCCGATTATAGAACTCATCTTTATATTTGAACACTTTTGCATATGATCCTTCGCCTATCAACTTCGTCGGAAATGTGTTTTTACCTTGCGGACGATGTACTTCAATTATATTTAAGATAGTAAATACCGGCCGATGCTCTATAATATCGACATGTGGGAAATCTTCAGGTATCGGACTCCCCCCACTTTTCTTTAGAAATACCCTACATCTATTAAGAATTTCCTCGTAATATTCATCGAGCGAAAAGCTAAGCGAACTGTTTTTAAGCTGTACCTGAATAACGCGTAATATATTGATCAAATCTAAAAGATCTCTGCTTGGATCAGCATTATAGTGACCACCTTGACCAAGATAATTCTTCTCATTCATGAATTCAAATAAATAATTAATCTTGAAATGAAGGATAATAAATATTTCTTTCAATTTTTCGTTTGTAATATCAGCATAGTATTCTGCATAAAGAATATCGCTCGTGGATGAAAAATTATTTTTAATTTTTTGTAATTGTACATTTAAAAAAACTTCGTTTTCGTTTCTCTGCATTATGACTCCTTAATAGTAAATTTCAAGAACAGTAATTGCAATTGTATAACTGCCTTTTTCATAATTGTCTTTTATTAACGGCCCAGACATCTTTGCTTATTAACTTCTCAATTTCCATTAAAAATGCCCCCATAAAACATTTTTTTATCTTTTGTGATTTCTATATCAGGAGTAGTATTCGCCTCAAATAAATCAACTTCCCATTATAGACCCCCATGCGCGCACTGGCGCACCAGCAAAGTAATGAAAACTCCTAGTTTTATATGCTAGCCTTATACTACGGCATAAGGTCGGAATGTCTTGGTGCTTTGAGCCCGATATTATAGACTGACTTAGGTTTCCTGCTTGAACCACAAATTGTTGCCATGAGCACGCAGGGTAGATTAATACGTTCCAGGAAACCCGCCGTAAATTTTGAATCATTGGAGGTCTCTACAATGAATGTAATTTATGAGCGCTGTTGTGGTATGGATGTTCACAAGAAGACAATCGTTGCCTGTGTATTATCAGGCAAAAAGAAGGAGATTAGGAGTTTCAGTACGATGACAGGTTCGCTTCTTTCGTTAGTTGACTGGCTAAAAAGCGTTGATTGTCAATGCGTTGCTATGGAAGCAACAGGTTCATACTGAAAGCCAATCTACAAACTTCTGGAAATGGAGGGGATACCTGCTTTAGTCGTTAATGCTCAACATATCAAAGCTGTACCAGGTCGTAAAA
>CAYQPF010000301.1:0-2410 GCA_964419225.1 uncultured Candidatus Cloacimonadota bacterium
CTTCAAAATCTTCGACTCATTCAACAAATCTCCACTGCATTATCCGGGTTTAATTTTTTTGGTTCTGGCATGTCCAGGTTAAGGACTTAGAATTTGAGACAGTATTTCGAAATATCTTCCAGAAATTCTTTAACAGAAAGATCTATCCGGTAATTTAAATTAATTAATTCCTGAGCAAGGATGTTGTATTCAATACTATCCTTAACATAGTGTTGAATATCAAGAAGTTTTTTTTCATAATACTCGCATTTACTTTTTAATTCTAATTTTTGTTCAATTAAATCTGGAAAAAGAATATCGAAAAGAACTTTGTACTTGAGCCAAACTCCATTAAGCCTATGTGCTACTCTTCTGATCTCGATTTCATTTTGGCAATCGTTTATTTTGGAATAATCTTCAAATTCTTCAAAGACAACATTAAGAATATTAAATCTTAACTGATTTTCAGTTAATGATTTTTGCAGATTATCCTGTTTATTGGAGATGAAAACAATGAGAATCGTGTTAAGAATAACCCATACCGGTGTTAGACAACCGCCAACAAAGCTGCCAAAATTGGCTAAAGCAGACTGATTCACTGATAATGATTCATGCCCTTCCAAAACAGTATTAAGGATAAAGATGATGTAAGGGGCAATAGCAATAAAGGACAAAAATATAAGCCAAAACAGCTTTTTATTACTTAGATTCACAAATCACTCCTGGTAAGTTGGTTTAGAAGCATTAATGACAAAGAAAAGAGAATTTATAATATTTCCAAGAATTCAACCAAGGAAGAAACTCTTTTACAATTATATAATAACAGATAATTTGAATTTAGCAATCGGGAAGTTGAAATCCAAGAAAATGTACAAAAGTGGCAAAGATCTTAGAGAGCTAATAAATAGGTTGTTCAAACAATAACTAACTGTTATATTATCTATGTGTAGCTGCTTAAATATAACAGAAATAGATTACGGAGTCTAAATCATTTATATTTTCTGTACAGGGTCAAAGCAAATTTTTTGTATTTGTCATCTGAAGCACAATTCGGATTAAATAACTTCTAATGAATCACCTTTAGGAAAAGGTAAGTATTATGAGAAAATGGGTTCTATATATGTTATTCTTTAGTTTTTCGTTTTGCCTTATCGGGAAAAGTATGGAAATTCCTTTACGTATTCAGGCAGCTCTTTTTTATAAAATTATATCGCATGACCCAAGTTTAAAAGATAAGGAACATGTGCGGTTACTGATAGTATATGATAATTCTACCCGAAAATTGAAAGATGAATGTTTAATAGTATTCAAAAAGGCATCCTTTGAAGTAGGAAGTACAACTCCGAACAAATTAGCAGAAACTTTGGGAGATTATGATGTAGTTTATTTTATGCCTAATTTAACTTCATTGGCAAGTGTTTGCAGGGAGAATAAGAAATTATCAGTTGCCGGTGTTTCCAAATCAACTGAAAAGGGTGAAATAACTATTGGTTTAGGTTTGGTTCAGGATTTGCCTCGAGTATATATAAATCTTACAACTCTGGAAAAAGAGGGGCATGATTTATCACCTAATATCCTGCAAATAGCAAAAGTCTATAAGTGAGTATAAATGAAGAAGAATTGTTTAATCTTAATTTTGATTAGTTTATTTTTAAGCCCGGTATTATTCTGTTCAAATGATATTTATCTGGATATGAGTTTAGAGGAGTTGATTAGTACAGATATTGTGACAACTGCATCCAAGCGGTTGGAGGATCTATTTGAAACACCCATGGATGTTACGATAATCAAGAGAGAAGAAATATACCGCTCCGGTGCGACATCGATACCCGAGGCATTAAAACTGGCACCTGGTTTGATAGTGAGAGAACAGACACCCGGGAATTTTGATGTTCAGATACGTGGATTTGATACAGCTACCACCAAATTAATGTTACCAACCCCAAACTGTACAATTATTCTGGTAATGATTGATAACAGGATTGTTTATGATTATTTTAGTGGGGGGACATTTTGGGAGATGTTGGGGATAGGTTTGCCTGATATAGAAAGAATAGAGATAGTCAGAGGACCTGCTTCAGCGTTGTATGGACCAAATGCTATGGCCGGGGTGATCAATATCATTACTTCCCATGCAAAGGAAACCGGACTACATTTTTACTCAAACTTTAATGGTAATGTCCAAAACTCCAATTCAAGTAGATTTTCCCTGGAATATAATCATGAAAACAAATACTCTGTTGCTATTACAACCAATTATAAAGGACAAGAAAGGATAGATACGAAGTATTTTTCACAGAAAGAAGGTGTTTATGCAGATTTGAATGATGTTTCTTCTTCAATGCATACACTTGAGGAAGAAAATAGTCCGGATTATTTCGGTGTCAACTATACTGATTCTGAACTATCCATGGAAAAATATGCAGTAAAT
>CAYQPF010000302.1:0-2397 GCA_964419225.1 uncultured Candidatus Cloacimonadota bacterium
AGCCTTGTTGAAAGATGGCAAATTTGTTGAATGTAATCCTTCCACTCTAAATTTACTCTTACTGAATAAAAAAGAAGACTTAATCGGGAAAACACCATTAGATATTTCCCCGGAATACCAACCTGGAGGCAAACTCTCTTCACTATTGAGTAAAGAAAATAATGAAACCGCTTTTCTTAATGGATATCATCGCTTTGACTGGGTTTGTTATCGCTCAGATAAATCTGTTCTGTATCTCGATGTTGCCTTAACACCTGTTACGATCAAAGGTGAAGATCTTCTTTATGTCGCCTGGAGAGATATGACTCAAAGAAAACTGGCCGAAGAAGAGAAAGACAGGCTCCAAACCCAATTGATCCAGTCCCAGAAAATGGAGTCGATCGGAAGACTGGCGGGTGGGGTTGCCCATGATTTCAACAATATGCTGGGTGTCATCAATGGCTATGCCGAAATGACTTTGATGGCTCTGAATCCTGAGGATCCTCAATATCAAAATATGGAAGAGATCCTTAAGGCCGGAAAACGCTCAACTGAACTTACTCAGCAACTCCTCGCATTTGCCAGAAGACAGGAGATCGCTCCGAAAATTCTGTCTCTGAATGATACCATTTCCGGAATGCTGAAAATGCTGCAGCGCTTGATCGGTGAAGATATAGATCTGGCCTGGATGCCGGGGCATAGTCTGTGGAACATAAAAATCGATCCTTCCCAATTGGATCAAATCCTGGCAAATCTGGCTGTAAATTCCAGAGATGCGATTGCAGGTCAGGGTAAAATCACGATTGAAACCTTTAATGAGACATTAACTCCCGAATATTGCCTGTCTCATCCTGGATTTATTCCCGGGGATTTTGTCATGTTTTCCTTTAGTGATGATGGCTGCGGTATGGATAAAGAAACACAGAACCATGTATTTGAACCTTTCTATACAACCAAGGAATTGGGAAAAGGTACCGGTTTGGGTCTGGCAACTGTCTATGGTATTGTCAAACAAAATGAAGGCTTTATCAGTATTTATAGTGAACCTCAAAAGGGTACCAGTTTCCATGTCTTTTTCCCCAGATTTTCCAACCCTTTCAATATGGAAATTGAAGACCCAAAAACCAATGAAATTCTCAGAGGATCCGAGACTATCCTGGTTGTTGAGGATGAAGCTTCTGTTTTGCAGTTTACTGCCAGAATTCTGGAAGACTGCGGGTATAATATTATTAAAGTAACCCATCCCATGGAAGCTTTGATTCTTTCTGACGAATATAAGCAGGAGATCCAGCTTCTGATCACTGATGTGATCATGCCCGGAATGAACGGAAAAGAACTGGCTCAAAAAATAACCGAATCCAGACCAAATATAAAATCCCTTTTTATGTCCGGCTATACTGCAAATGTGATTGCCCGACACGGAGTTCTTGATGAAAATATCGCTTTCCTGCAAAAACCTTTCTCCATTGCAACCTTATCTAAAAAGGTAAGAGAAGTACTGGACGAAGCGTAATTATTAATTATCAATTATCAATTATAAATTATTAATGATACGTGGTAATATGTTGAAACTCTCAGATATGGATAATTATAAATGATAAAAAGAGTATAAGAAGAATGATAATATTTACGAATATGTGACAATGTTTCAAGAAAAAACTCTGCTTATCAATCGGCACGGCATTTATGCCTGGTATAGATAACCAACCCCCCCCTCGTGGATTTATGCCTAATATTCCCTAAGAAATACTGCACAGTTCGGGTTAAAAATCATTATATTGCTTGACATTTATTTGTACTATGTTTAATAATTGATTTTGTGGGATACTTAGAAAAGATTTGTCTCGAGCTGGAGGATATATGAAAAAGGTAATGCTCATTTTTATGGTAATTTGCACAATATCTCTTTTAATGTCAATTGATACCCCTAAAAAAGCCACAAAACTGCCTCTTGATTTATTGAGAACTCCACAGCAAACAAGAGATGTACCGGATTATACTTTTATTACTAATCCGCTCCAACTCATGTTCTCCTATTGTGATTTTTTCCCGGGTGGATATAATTCATTACCAATGCGAAAACAACCGAGCCTCCCAGGTATGTATCTGCTTTATCAGGCACAGGAAACAACTCTAACCTCCTCAAGAATGATCTATTACAATTACCTTATGAGTGATGATTACACCAACTCCGGCAGAATAACTACAGATGCTTTGAGCCAGTCTTTTTCCGGCTTTGATATGGATATTGTAATCAATAGTCCTTTTGTAGCATGGCACGGAGATATGGCCATGGGTACCAAATTAGATGTTGGACTGGCTTATGATCAATATTATTTGTTCAATACACCCAATATGTGGAGTAGCTATAATTTAGTGATCAATAAATGCCATGGACCGGATGAATTTATTTATCCG
>CAYQPF010000303.1:0-2336 GCA_964419225.1 uncultured Candidatus Cloacimonadota bacterium
TCATTGAAAATGAAAAACCGGATGCAATTTTGCCCAACCTGGGCGGGCAGACCGGTTTAAATCTGACATCGGAATTATATAAACTGGGCATTCTGCAAAAGCACAATGTGAAAGTGATCGGCGTTCAGGTTGATGCGATTGAACGCGGCGAAGACCGGATCGCTTTTAAAGAAGCCATGCAAAATCTTAGCATCATGATATAGCTGTTGCAGAGTGATAGGAGAGGGATACTCAAAATGACTGGAGTGGTCAAGATAGTAGCATTGCTGGATCTTATCAGCTTTTATGTGAGTTCTGGTTACTTCGTAGATACTTATCCATTTAGATTTATCGTTCACCAGTTCATCATTAAGCACTTCTTTTGTTAAAGATGTCGGGAAGGCAAGAAGCTTTCCCAGATGTTCCTTATAAACCAGAACAGAGGAAGCCAGGGAATTTAATTCAGATAAGTTTTTTGTAAGAATTATTTCCCACGCAGTTTCACGGGAAATCAAAGTATTACTTGGCAAAGTTGGAAGTTTAAGTAAATCAAGTTGAGCAGGAGTAACTAAACTATTACAATCGGGGAGAGGATCTTCTATATGAGCAACATCTTTATCCTTCCATATCTGGCTAAGAGTAAACAAATCAGTAAAAATTGTTAGCATTTTTTTTGTGCATTTTGCTGGAAGTGAATCGGTAAACCATTCATAAGTTTCCGTATTGTCATAGATCTTGCTGGCAATCTCCTTGAATGTACCTTGATAAGTAGGGTTAATTTTAAAAGATGTATCATCCAGTTTCTGTTGCTCTATCCATTCATTCTCTAGTTCACTTTTACTGGTTTTGAGCTCTTTTATTTTATCAATAGAACGATCAATACTCTGTGCCATCTCATCTGTTTCCGCTGAATTTAACTTTTCAGTTATCGTGTTAATGCTCCGTTCAAGACTAGCAAAGGAAGTTTTATCATTCCCTAGAAGATTTATAGTAAGAAGAGAAATGTCAGCAGGAATCAGTTCCTTTAAAACTTCCAGAGCTCTTTTGGTTTGGGCAGTCACCAGGATTTTGTTGCCTGTTGCCAGCAAATGGCAGATCAAATTGGCTATGGTATGCGATTTTCCCGTACCCGGCGGACCTAGAACCAATATTTTGTTATTGTGCTCCAGCTTCTGGATAATTTTGATCTGCTCATCATTATATTTCTTGGGGAAATAAAGAATCTCCGTATCTAAAAAAGTTTCTTTCTCATCCTCTCTTGTTGCATTAGTCAACGTTTCAATCGGAACATCTACAAGTTCATTAAACAAAGAGACGATTACCCCCATCTGGTCAGTTTCCAGATCCTTAATAATTGTCTCATAGAGTTGGATATACCTTTTGGTCAAACGTTTACGAAAGATAACAGCGGGGGCGAAATAGATAGTTGGAACAGAACTTATCTCTTTCTTTGGTGAAAGTTCATCAACAAAAGATCCTTCCTGATGCAGCTGGTTTGCATAGGCATTTAAACAGGTTTTTATCTGATCTTCCAGGGGATGTTCCAGTTCTTCGATTCCATCAAGCTTCTCATTTACTACCTTATCGCTCTCACTCACCTGCAGACCTTGCAGATCAGCCATCATATCTGATTCAATGTGAAGCTCAAGCCCTTCCAGACTAGCAGATACAGAAATCGTAGCATCCTCAGGATTGAACTGAATATCTGCCTTCCCTAAAATAAGATGTTTTTGAATTAGTACATTCTGCCAGTAAAATTGACAGAGCCCAAAACCCAGCAATAGTTCAAATTCTTCCGGTGATTGTTTAAGTTTATTATAAAAACCAAATAATTCCTGGTAATTGTTCAGCTCTTTTTTGTACTGTTCCTCTAATTTATGGTAAGAGTTCTGAATTTCCTGACATTTAATCATATTATCATGACAGGAAGGATCTGAACACTCAGGCTTGATGGGTCGAATCGGTCTTGTTGTCTTTATCCATGGATCACCCTGTAAGGTAAATGGTATATCTTGAAACCACACATGAGAATAATCATCATGAATCAGAGCATTCCTTACAACAGTTTCCCGAAGCTTGGCAAATTCAAGAAGATAGCGAAAAGTGCGCAGCACCTTCTCTTTCCATTCCTCTTTTCTAGTATCAACCATAGATTCCATACTACTATTATTCTATGAATCATTGATTAGTAAAGGGGTACCGATATCCACAATACTCCCCTCATGCAAAAAAAATGATTGAGTAGATTTAATAGGTATTTAGACTAAAATGTTATGTACTTGTAACAAATATAGATATGAGTGATTGACTATATTGATTGATTTTAACCTTTTTTGGCGGTGAATAATGAAAAAGAA
>CAYQPF010000304.1:0-2241 GCA_964419225.1 uncultured Candidatus Cloacimonadota bacterium
AGTTGATTCTGTTTCCTTTATCTCTGTTTATGTCGATCTTAAAAATGCCACAAAAGGAGTCAATGAGCTGACACTTTTGACTGCAGATGTTCCCTCTGGATTATTTGTTCAACTGACCCCCACAAAAATAGAAATAAAAATCCTTGATTAATTTTTTTTTACTGTATAATAAACGCTTGTTTATATTAGATATAAGATAGATCCTAGCAATTAGGGAAGGGGGTTGGTGGAATGTTAACATTGGGAAAGCACTTTATTGTTGAGCTTTCAAAGTGCAATATAGAGGTTTTAAATGATTTATTAAAAGTCAGAGAAATTCTATCTCAGGCAGCTGTTAATGCTAATACAGAAGTTAAAGAATTGGCTTTTCACCACTTCTACCCACAAGGGGTGAGTGGAGTTGTAGTGATTGCCGAGTCTCATATATCTATTCACACCTGGCCAGAAAATGGCTATGCAGCGTTAGATATTTATACCTGCGGAGAAAAAGCAGATCCTAGAGTTGCATGCGACTATATCGCTAAAGAATTTGCAGCACAGTCTATCCACATGACAGAAATTAATCGGGGTATTCCTGACTCTGAGGGAGTTATTTTTTCTCACAAAAACCAGGAAGAATGAGTATAGTTCGGGAATGAAGAACTGGCTTTGGTTTCACGATCATTTCTTTCCTAGTGAAATACACCAACATGGATATACAGATATAGTAGCATCACTTGAAACTGAGTTTCAAAAAATCGATATCATCCGATCTCCCTTGTTTGGAAAGATGGTTTTGATTGATGGTGATGTTCAATCTTCCTGCTTAGATGAATATATCTATCATGAAACACTGGTACTTCCCGCAATGATGAGCCACCCTAACCCTAAAAAGATTTATCTAGCAGGAGGAGGGGAAGGGGCAACTCTCCGGGAAATTCTTAAATGTAATACTGTAAGCTCTGTGACAAAATGTGATATTGACCAAAAAGCCATTGAGCTGTTTATTCAAGAACTCCCGCAGTGGCATCAACATTCATTTTTTGATCCAAGGGTGGAGCTTATCCATCAGGATGCAAGAGCTAATCTGACATCAAAACCGGATGGAGAATATGATATTATTTATACTGATCTGACAGAACCAATTGATGGCGGACCTTCTCAACGGTTATTTTCGGATGAATTCTTCAAGCTTTGTTATCAAAAACTGACTGATCAAGGCTCCATTTGCCTTCAGGCTTCACTCCTTCGAATCACTAATCATGAAATGCATGGCTCGATTCTGCAAACAATCCGGCAAACTTTCCCGATTGTCAGGAGTATGCTTGTCTACGTACCCTCGTTTGATACAACATGGGGATTTATCTATGCCTCCAAAGATACAGTTCCCTTACTTCTGGAACCTGCCCTCCTTGATGCTAGAATCAAGGAAAGGCTTAGTCTCCCTACCCGATTTTATGATAGTCAAATACACCACACCCTATTTACAATCAGTAAAGATTTACGCCAGCTTTTGGAGAACGATCGGACTGTTATAAAAGACGATCAACCTTTTTCTCTCAAAAGTAAGAATGAAATATAGAATAAAGAAAGGGACGCTTGGAGATTTCTTTCACATAGCTTTCAGAAACTCGAATATTTGTTTGTGATTTCATTTATTCTCTTAAAACGTTCAGTTAATGAAATCACAAACAAAAGTCCCTACTGTTAGCACTCTATCAGCGGTTTGGGTCAGGACCTCCAACTTTTTTTAGTTACTTTGTTAGGCTAAAGGTAATTGTTTCTCCAGTGGACTCAAATGTTTCACTGTATAAGGATTCAATCGCATCGTTATATTTGATATTGCTGGCCATAACTTCAACTAGTAGGTAATCCTTGAATTTTTCCATCATTTCTCTAGTCTTAGAACCACCTTTATATTCAAATAAAATTTTATCATTCACTTCAAAATTCTGTTCTTTCCGACAATTTTGGATTTTATGGATCAATTCCCGGATCTGACCCTCTTCAATCAATTCGTTATCTCTCTGGGTGTCAAGGATAACAAGACACTTGCCGGCATCTTCCACTAGGTAGGAATCTGTTCCTTCGAACTGATAGAAAATATCTTCGGGAGTTAACGCAACCATCTCATTATTAATAATTATTTCCAATGATTTGCTCTTTAAAATATCCAAGACTTGTTGATCTGATAAAATAACTTTTGCCAAAGCATCTTTAATGGCAGGTAACTTCGAACTCATTTTTTTACCAATAAACGGG
>CAYQPF010000305.1:0-2213 GCA_964419225.1 uncultured Candidatus Cloacimonadota bacterium
CAGGAGATCAGGAAGCAGTATGGACTGGTTTGAATAATAGTAATGAAGCTGTCACCAGCGGGATTTATTTCTACAAATTAACCGCAGGAACTAAAACTGAAATGAAGAAAATGGTCTTAATCAAATAGGACTAGCGTCCAGCATATGGTTCAGATATCATATTCCAGATGTTGATACTCTCAGACCTGTAGTCATATGATACGAACTTAAAATGAGGGAATTAATGGACTTAATGGACTTAATGGACGAGATGGACTATATGGACTGATTGACCCAAAAATAGCTAATTTTGCAGAAAACATAATTTAGAGATCTGAAATTATTAAATGAGATTTTTTAAGATATAGTGTTCTATATACAGGCTTGATGATGGAGGAAAAAATGAAGAAACTAGTAATTGTTATGCTCGCGTTAATATTTATGGGAGCTCTTTTCGCAGAAGTGGAAAAGAATATTCAAACCAAAAGAGGTATTTCAACCCCACAGTATTTGAACAAATCAGTGACCGGTAATCGTAATTTACCTCCTGATGTATCCATTGCCTATGCTCCGGTTCAGTTGATGTTCTCATATAATGATTATTTCATGGGTGGATATAATTCTATTCCCATCAGAATGCAAAGCAACAACTACGGAATCTATATGACTTATCATGGGCAGGAAACTTCTCAATCTGCTTCCAGAAAGGTATATTACAATTATGTTCAGGGTGGTCAAAATGCTAACTCCGGCAGAATTACCTCTGGCGACTTACACCAGGGATTCCCGTCTCTTGCTCTTGATCCGGAAACCCACGACCCCTTTATAGCATGGCATGGTATTATCACGACAGGTTTTGACCCGGCTATAGTTATAAGCTATGATCAATATCATCTTTTTAATACACCCAATATGTGGTCTATTCCTCAAGTTGTCATAGATAATGAAAATAATCCTGATACATTTATGTGGCCAAATGTTTTCGTGGGGGACTCTCCTTTGGGTGCTGATTACCATAGGTTGTATGTCTATGGAACTGACTCTGCAGTTCAGGAAATTCCCTTTGAATTAATAAAACTGGCTTACACGGATTATACAGCAGAAATGTTGAACGGGAATACGCCTTTTGTCTGGTCTTATAGAAATATTCCTCAATTGGATGAATGGGTAAATACTACAAATAATACGATAAGACGCCCCCAATTCTCTTTCTTCTGTGAAGGTGCAAAAGTCGGCTTCATGGGATTTATCATTATGGATTCATTATCAACAGCTGAACCAGACTTGTTTGTTCTCTACAATGATAATTATGGTGAGGGTGATTTTACTCTTGCTATGGAAAATTCCGAAAGGTATGTCAGTAATCCGATGAATTACTTTACTACTACGGACTCATTATATTTTGCACCAATAAACTCCAACAACTTTAATGTTGCAATGGATCATGCAGGGAATCTTCATATGATTAATTGTTGGGGTTTGCGATCAGGTGGTGGTTACTATTGGAATTACCAATATGTCAAAGATGTTCAATTTGATTTTAATACTTCTCAGTTCAAAATCCTGGATATCGAGCCAAAAGGTGCCGAAGATTCTAACTATTATGAATACGAGCATGACGATCAAATCTACCTTCCCTGGGATGAGAATAATGATGGGGTTATCGATGAAATTGGTAATAATAACGGAACTCCTTGTCCTGTAATCAAATCCGATTTCCCTTTTTACTGGTGGAATTTTGAGGATTCATACTCGGAGAATAATTTCAGAATTGTCAGCTCTCCGGATAATAGTGTTCTTGTAGCTGTTTGGCAGAATAGCAACAAATCCCGGCAGTTCAATGAATTGGAAAATCCTGATTTTAGTGAGTATGCTAATGTACCCGAGATGGTTGTAGAAATATCTGGCAATAATGGTACGATGTGGACTCACCCGTACTATTTTAACAGTATTGATACCCCTGAAGTGTTCGGAGGAATGATCCCGGAATACATTTATCCCTGTGATACAGTGGAAATACTGGATAATAACGGCCAATTCACAGTCAGAGTGCATTTTATGTTTTATAATGATCTCAGTTATGGCTCCTTTGTTCGGGGTAACGGAGAAAACATTGGCGGATATATGTCCTATATGGCTTTAGATTTCATGCCGGTAAGCAATTCAGATAATGTTGCAGAAGTTACTCATCTGCTTAAACAAAACTAACCCAATCCCTTCAATCCTACGACAAA
>CAYQPF010000306.1:0-2196 GCA_964419225.1 uncultured Candidatus Cloacimonadota bacterium
TGTAACAAATCCATAATATTCAAGTTTATCCAATTTTAAAATAAGTGGTATTAATGCATCATGTTTGTCGATCTTATGAAGAGCTATTGCTGATTTTTCTCTAACTTCTGGATGTGAATGATATAAGTTTTTACTAATTTTGTCGCGTGCTCTTTCAATCTGGAGACAGCCTAGAGCTAATGTCGAACGCGCTGCGACTATGGGATCATCATCATTTAAATTTTCAATAAGCTGCTCACTGGCTCTTTCATCTTTAATAATGCAAACAAAAGTAGCTAAGTTAATTTTCATTTCTGAAGTTCCATTTTTTAAAATTCGAATAATATATTGAATCTCTCTATTTTGTTGTTATTGATAAAATATGAAAAATTAAAGCTCAACAATGATGTGATCATCATAAAGTCACTCAAAAACTCCAATGAATTTGTAAATATAGCTAGTGATATAATATTTTCATTTTATAAACAAAATAAAGGTGGTTATTGTCTCGATGGATACCATGGCCCAAGTATAGAATCATTTGTAACTTTCACAATACAGCCAGAAATAACATATATTAAACTGTTAAATATCGGAAATATATTTACTAATTTTGCCAAATTGCGATGTGATATAGACAACTTAACACGTGTTCAATATTTAATAGAGCCTTATGACTCAGAGTTATTTGAGCTCCTTAGTGAAGAATACGAATATCTTTTAAATTTATTATATGAAGCGTTTACTAAAGAATATAGTATTGAGCTGACGAAAGATATGACGTACCAGGAGATAAAGAATGTAATTTATAGTACACTCAATTATGATCGGATTATCGAAACCATGACATTTATGTCGTCAAATCTTAGGAAAAGAACAAATGAATTGAAAAAACAACTTGCAGTACAATCTTTAACAAATTAATCTAATTGAAAATAATTTGTTGGATTACAATTATGTCAATAACACTCCCTGTTTTAACCGATATAAAACTCTCAATACTCCAGATAAGAATAAAATGATGTGTTAGTTAATCGACATATTACACCAATTCCACACGATTACATACCCTATTCTACTATTCATTTCTCAGACTTAGTTGGAGAATCTGGATCTTCATAAACATGTTTAAGTATTAATAATCACTATAAAATATTAATGACAATAAAAATTGGTTAAGTATATGGCTGACAATACTATAACTGGCAAACGAAAAGTTGTTTCACCGTGTAAAAAAACTAAGCAATTTACTCTAGAAACAAAGCCAACCAACAAATCAAGACCTCAATCTCCAAGACCGGAGCCTATTAATAATTCTGAAAATCCAATGATTAACAAATTTAAAGAAAGGAATATTATGACTGATAACTCCAATAATCGTTCCCCTCTTATTAGTTCGCTAGAAACAAAGCAATCTGACCAATCAAGACCTTCTACACCGCAGCCCACACCAATTAATGGATGTTCTGAAAAGTCCCATGACTAACGATATTATTGAAGCTATTATTTTTCTGATTCCTGGATTTCTCTTTTTTGAAATCTTTTATCCACTTTCAGGTTTCGATGTTAAGTTATCTGATAAAAAATATTATTTTATATGTTTATCTATCAGTTTAATAATATATACCTTAGATGGATGGATTTCTGGGATTCTATATGTTCAAGAACTAGACAGTCATCTCTTAAAAATTAAAACAGTTATATATATTTATGTGACATGTATTGCTGTAAGTTTCTTTTTAGCATGGCTATTCAGAAAGATTTTTTTCCCTAATTATTGGGTTAGATTACGTGAACCTTGGTCTGTTTTTCTTGAAGAAATTAATAAGAATGAAGCATCATATGTAACTGTAATTACTTCGGATAGTTCTGAGATTGAAGGAAAAATAAGGATGTTTGCGAATAAGAGTAATGAATCAAGAGAAATTATAATTGAAGATCCAGTTCAAATAATAAGAAACAGTGAAACGAAAGTACAAACTTCAAAAATGAAACTTGGAGAAGAGATTCTATTTACAAAAGACGATATTAGAAGAATAATACATCATAAGAGTACAAGAAGTGACCCCAACTGGTTAGAAAAGTTTCTTCATATAAAGCGTTAAAACCCACTATCTTGTTTTTCACAGTTTAACTTACAGCCGACTTCCTAAAGTTGAACGTGTGGGACGTGCGGGCAGTTTTGAACTATTCTTTTAACCTGAATTTGACAGATCC
>CAYQPF010000307.1:0-2152 GCA_964419225.1 uncultured Candidatus Cloacimonadota bacterium
AATAAAATAATTTTAACTGCCCAGTTAATAGAACGGGTATTTCCAAACACCAAGGATTTTACTGGGAAGATCGTGAAGCAGGCTAAAGCACTGGATGAAATGATCCGGGAAATTCTTGATTTTGCCAGAGGCGAGCAAAGCCAGCTCAATCTGCAGGAAAATGACATTCAGGCGATGTTGGAAGATATAAATGAGACGACTGAGCCTATGGCTAACGACAAGAAAATTACTATTCAAATTGAGAATTCTCTCACTGAGATGGTTGTTTTTGATTCAGCCAAGATCAAGAGAACTATAATTAATCTTGTGAAGAATGCCATTGAAGCTATTCCGGAAGGAGGCTTGATCAGAATAGTCTCTCTGAAAGAAGATCGTCAATGGAAACTTAGTGTGATTGACAATGGTTCCGGCATACCGGAAGATATTCTGGATAAGATTTTTGAACCCTTTGTAACCAAAGGGAAAAAGGGCGGAACAGGTCTGGGACTGGCTATTTGTCAGAAGCTTGTACAGGATCATCATGGTAGTTTAGTTGTCTATAATCCACCGGAGGGTGGGGCAAGATTTGACTTAATCATGCCGATTCAGGCATTATAAGTAAAATTAACTTGCCATAAATGCCTTATTTAATTTTTTTGTAACAAAAGTCTCTGAGAAGGTGGAAAGATGTCAAGAATATGTGATGTTTGTGGAAAAGGTCCACAATTTGGTAATTATAGAAGCCACGCTTTGAATGCTACAAAGAGAAGATTTTATCCTAATCTTCAAAAGATAAAAGTAGATTGCGGTGGTGATGTCAGAAGTATAAAAATTTGTACTTCTTGTTTAAAAACCAACAGAATTAAAAAAGTTGTATAATTTATAAAGAAAAGACCATGTCTCATGGTCTTTTTCTTTTTCTCCTCCGTGGAGTTTAAGTGGAGATAAACCATTATTCGTTTGGCAAAATAATCATCGAAGATATCCAATACAATCAGGACCTAATTGTTACTCCGACTCAGATTATAAACGATTGGTGGAGAAGCGAAGGTCATTTACTGCAAATCAACGATCTGGCAATTCTTGAATATGAAAATATCCAAAAAATAATAGTGGGACGCGGCTTCCCCGGATTAATGAAAATTGATCCACAACTAATTGATTTCTATAAAACCAAAGACATCTCTTTGTTCAGTCACTCAACTCCGGAAGCTATTAAACAATATAATCTGTCTGATAAAGCAAAGACCATACTTATTTTACATTTAACGTGTTAAACCGGGAGGGTTATATGGAATTAATACTAGAGCAACTTAAGTTTCCTGAAAACTGCAACATTATTTTCGGTCAGTCTCATTTCATCAAAACAATCGAAGATCTTTATGAAGAACTCGTAAATTCTGTTCCTGGCATAAAATTCGGGCTGGCTTTCAACGAAGCTTCCGGACCATGTCTTGTCAGAAAAGAAGGTACAGATAATGAACTGATCAACATTGCGGTAAAGAATTTGAAGAAGATCGGTGCGGGTCATACCTTCCTGATCATCATGCAGAATGCTTATCCGATCAATGTTCTGAATGCAGTAAAAAACTGCCGGGAAGTAGTGAATATTTTCTGTGCGACGGCCAATCCGGTACAGGTGATCCTGGCCCAGACAGAGCAAGGTAGAGGAGTTTTAGGAGTTATCGATGGTTCTTCCCCCAAAGGAATAGAACTCGATACAGACATTTCCCACCGTAAACAATTCCTGCTGGACATAGGTTATAAAAGATAGTGCGAACTTTTCTGGCATTAGATCTCAATATCAAAGATAAAGATGAATTATATAAACTTGTTGCCGTGGGGGAAAAAACATTTCCTCAAGGTATAAACTGGGTCGAACGGGGAAATCTGCATTTTACTCTGCAATTCATTGGAGATATTACCCCTGTAATCAGCAAGGAAATTGAATTATTTTTACAAGATAGAATTAAAACTATTCCCCCGCTAACACTTATTAATCCTGTGTTGGAAGCATTTCCGGAAAAGATGCCTAAATTGATTTGGTTAAAATATCATCCTGCAGAAGCTCAAACAATTTTCGCCCTGAAAAAAGAGTTCATCCTCTTCCTGAAAAGCAAAAACCTCGAACCTGACACTAAACCTTTGAATTTTCATCCCACACTTGGAAGAA
>CAYQPF010000308.1:0-2138 GCA_964419225.1 uncultured Candidatus Cloacimonadota bacterium
TTCCTTCTCTCACCTAACCCCTAATACCTAACACCCAACACCTATTTCAACGTTCTAACCAGTCTAAACCCTGCAGTACTTGACTTTGCACAGGGATCCCAACTACATCTATCAGTTACTACACAACCGATTTCTGTATCATGCCAATCACCACCTCGAATAACTCTCTCTTCTCCTGTCTCAGGACCTTTCGGATTAACAGTTTTTGTTCCAGGGTAATAACCTTTCCAATCCCAACACCATTCTCTGACATTACCTGACATATCATATATTCCCAGCTCATTTGCTCTTTTTAGGCCTGTTTCATGAGCATGATTTTCAGCATTATTCTCAAACCAGCCCACATCCAAACATTCATTACTACCGCTGTAATAATACTTCTGACTCTTTAAACCACCCTTTGCAGCAAACTCCCATTCTGCTTCAGTTGGTAATCGATAACCATCTTTGGTGAAATCACAGATTACGTTATTGCCCGATTTTGTATAGCAGGGTGTCAATTCCTCATCTGTACTTCTCCAATTACAATATTCGATAACATCAAACCAATTGACACAGGTCACAGGAAATTTGTCATTTATTTCATAATATGGGTTCTTCCAACTGGCATCAGATTTATGAGTCCATGTTCCGTCCCACACAGTGGTATTCTTGGAGTGTTCAGCTTCTGTGAGATAGTTTGAAGCAGTTATGAAAGACTTGTATTCTCCTACTGTCAGTTCATACTTATCCATAAAGAAAGAGGACACTGTTACTTCATGTGCAGAGGGTTCATCTTCATGCCAGCGATAATTAATTTTACCCATGATAAAGGTTCCCCCTTCAACTAAAATCATATTATCAGGACCATCTTCTCCAACTTTCATTGTTATATTTTTATTTATTACTTTATTGTCTTTGATCTCTACAATAACTTTTTTTGTCTTGTACCCGGATACTTTCATTTCTAATTCATAAGTCCCAAAAGGAATATCTTTCACAAAACTCATTCCATTCCAACTTTTGAATACTGTTTTATCTTTCCGCATTATTACATCGGTATTACTAGGAGTCACACTGAACTGCATCTTCCCAGTTTTTGCCTCCAGGGTATAATTTTTTATCATCTTCTGCCCCTGAACCATAGCAAAGGCATCTGTGATTGAGGTATATCCTTCTTTACTCAGTTCAATCATATATTCACCTGGTTTCAAACTTATTTGCTTTTGCCCGGTGTAATCTTCTTTATTGATCAGAACTTTGGCTTCTGCAGGAATAACAGTCAAATCCAATGTCCCCTGATTCTCCTCCATATGGTACGACTTGCTTAGTTTTTCCCCCAGAACAATATCAAATTCATCTACGGTTGACAAATACCCGTTTAGCTGCAGTTCCAGTTTATAATGCCCCGGTTTCAGATTTATTAACGGTGCTTTTTTATATACTTCTTCATTCAGCTTTATTTCTGCAGTAGAAGGCACAACGTACAACTCCAGATATCCACAATTTTCCTTCAATGTATAGGCCTTCGTCATTATGTTTGTGTCTGTAACCTCTAAAGTCTCATTAGCACTCAAATATCCTTTTTTCGCAATTTTAATACTATAACTCCCTGGAGCTAAAAACACTGACCCCGGTGTCTTGATCTTCTTCTCTGAATTAATGTATATATCAGCCTCTGACGGCTCTGTTGTTATCTGCACTTCCACAAGTTTCACCTCTGCTTTCAGTCCCACACACAAAAATAATACTATTAACATGCTCAATACTTTAATAAATACTCTCATTTTCCCTCCAACTCTCAACTAGTATTCAACCCTATCCTAAGTCCTTTCCCTTAATAAGGGCAAGGACTTGCCAAAAAAGCTTTGCTTTTCAATATGCACAATTTTCACCAGCAGAATACATCACCTGCTTTCACTCCCTTCCCTTACAAAAGGGAAGGGCCGGGGATGGGTTGTCGAACCCTACTCCGGGCTGACATGGGAGTCAGCCCCTACAAATCTGGTGCAGCCCTCACTCCCCTCGCTTTGCAAGAGAGGGGCCGGGGGTGAGTTTCTTCTCCCACTGCCAACTGCCCACTGCTTACTGCCCACTTTTCTACCAACCCTATCCTAAATCCTTTCCCTTAATAAGGGCAAGGACTTGCCAAAAAAGCT
>CAYQPF010000309.1:0-2128 GCA_964419225.1 uncultured Candidatus Cloacimonadota bacterium
ACTTCCCATACCCAATTCCCTGTAGTCGATGATAATATGAAAATAATAGGTTCTGTAAGTCTCAATAATGTATATAATGGAGACCCTTATGAAAAGGTAACAAATATATTAAATGATAATATACTTACTATAACTGCTGATGACTCTATTGAATATGTCTCCAATGTGATGCTAACCGAAGATTGGGACATTGCGTTTGTAGTTGGAGATGGTAAATTAGTGGGAATATTAACATTAAAAGATATAATAAAAATATTCTTTGAAACTGCAAATCCAATTGACCTTAGTGCTGAACATGATAAGGTTCTTATTAGAGGATTTAAATATTCTGAGCAAACAGACAAATCTGTATTTTCTGGACTAATAACACAAGCTATGTTGGATGACTCTGGTTTTGCAAGTTTTGAGTCTCTTACATCTCTAATTAATTCAATAGTTAAGATCCATATAATGAAAAAGTACAATCTTAACTATGTAATAGAATATTTTGGTTTGCATACACTGAAATCAATATCTCAAAATACTCTAATCAGTATTTCCGCTAAAACATTACAGTTTAAAAAAACCAATTGCTTAATAGAATTGGAAGTATATTCGGGAAAAACTCTTTTATCTGCTGGTATGATAACTGCACGTTTCGAATAAACGAAAAAAATATTGTTTACAACAAATTGTCCAGGATTCTTTTTCTATATTTAAGTCCTAAAGAAGGATGGTTTTCTGATGTACTTTTTAACAGACAAGCAATTATCTATAAAAAAACTTGCTAGTGATTTTGTTAGTACTGATATCGCCCCACTGGCTCATAAAATGGATAAAACTAATGATTTTCCGTGGGCTTGGATCAAACAATGTTCAAATTTAAATCTATTTGCCCTTTCCTTTCCTCAAGAGTATGGAGGTAGTGGTCTGGGCATACTTGAAGAAGTACTGGTTATTGAAGAAATTGCTAAAGAGTCAGCCTCTCTTGCCCTTAGTATGAGTGCCCATATTCTACAAGGATGCATGATGCTTTATCTGGCCGGAACAGAAGAACAAAAACAAAAGTATCTAGTGCCCGCAGTCAAAGGAGAAGTAATGATAGCATTCGGTTTAACTGAAGAAGAAGCCGGTTCAAATGCTGGTGGACTGCAGACAACAGCCCGTTTGGATGGGGATGAGTGGGTACTTAATGGATCTAAATCTTGGATCACAAATGCTCAGGTCGCAAACGTATATATTGTAGCTGCCAAAACTGCACCTGAAAAAGCAAACAGGGGTATAAGTGCTTTTATCGTAGAAGCTGGTACTGAAGGCTTTTCAATAGTTATTAAAGATAAGATGGGCCTAAACAATTCACCGGCGGGCGATTTGTATTTGAATAATTGCCGGATTCCCAAAGAAAATCTCTTAGGAGAATTGAACAATGGATATAATTATTGTTTAAAATCGGTGAACGATGGAAGAATTTCTATCTCAGCAATGGCGGTTGGTTTAGCTCAAGGTGCTTTAGAACGGGCACTTTTCTATTCAAAAAAGAGAACCCAGTTTGGACGCCCAATTTCATCTTTTCAAGGAGTTTCGTTTATACTTGCTGAGATGTATACCAATATAGAAATAGCAAGAACTATGTTATATAGAGTTGCTAAAATGCGAGATGAAGGGATTTCCAGTCTAAAGGAATTAGTTGCACTCAAGTTATTTTCTTCAGAAATGTGTTGTGATGTATGTGATAATGCTATTCAAATTTTTGGTGCGAACGGATATAGTAAAGATTTTGAAGTTGAAAGATTTTCAAGGGATTCGAAAATGCTGAAGATCGGACAGGGCACTTCACAAATTTGTAAAGTCATTATTAGCCAGGCTTTGCTTAATATGCACGATTAACAATAGCGGAGGAAGTTTCTTTCCAATTGAAAAGGACGTTTGCATCAACAACCACGAGATAACAGCAATAGTCGATTTATAGATGTCAGACAAGATGAAACGCCTTTTAAGGGTGATAGAAAAGATCAATAGGAGCAGTACAAGTGCTTCTATTTCAAAAGTAGTAATTTGGACGTCATTAATGTTATGTCCATTTTTTTATTATATTTCGAGACCGGGTGAATAAATCCTGTGGAGTTGTCAAATTCAGTTTAGTGGATAA
>CAYQPF010000310.1:0-2099 GCA_964419225.1 uncultured Candidatus Cloacimonadota bacterium
CGCTCTGGTTCACCACAGCCCTCACGTTGCCAAGATGGTCGTTTATGTTGTACTGCGAAGATTATCTTTTATAAAAATGTTGTTATATTATATAATAATGCAAAAAGCAAGGTAAGGATTTCTTTATTTAACTTCCTTTCGACAATAAACAACACCATCCATGATATCAAGCTCTGATAAAGATTTAATGCTATATATACATTCTTCTTCCACTTTATTAAAATCGGAATATTTAAAGTTTGAAATAAATTCAGCAACAACATTGCCTATACTTTCATTGTCATTTTCGTCAGGCACTTTGTCAAGATAATACCTAAGTATAAAATGTTTACATTCTGGGTCATACTTGAACACAACTGCTCTAACAGATTGATAAACTTCACCTAAAAGTGAAGATTGTAAAGCCAGTAATATCTTTTCTCTTTTAATTTTCATACGTTTAATATTGAATTGGATTAGCAGGTACGATATGAGCTCCATTTTGACCGTAATGAATAGTACCATAACGTGTGGGACCGACGACTTTTCCGTTTTGAAAAAATGTCCCAATGTTCTCGCCAAAATCTACTATAACATTATTTTGATTGGTTCGCAAAATGGTGTATTTACCAGAATTTACACCTTCAAGTAATGTCTGAGGATTAGCTTTAAGGATACTTTTTCCTTTCATAAAATTATTATGCCCTACAATGTGCTTTCCGTGTGCTCCTATATTAATATTGGAGGGTAATTTAACTCCCCTTTTTGTGGCTATTTTAAATTTCCCCTCAGTTTTTGAAAAAGATGCATTTCTTGTGGTTAAAATGTTTTGAATAGGGACAACGAGTGCTGTAAAAAAGCGGTACTCATTTCGATGTTCTCCAATAAAGAGGCATTCAGGTTACCAAACGCATTATTAACCTGCTGTCCATACCAAGCAAAATTGGACAGAGAAAATGCCAATGTCCCTAAAAACGGATTTGCATTGTCTGGCTTCGATCCTGTCACGACAACTGGGTTAATTGTCTTTATAACAGTAGAATCCTTCACTTGCATGCCGGTCGGGTCAGTATACCTCATTGGATTGTTCAGGGTATATACAAATGGTGAAAATTCATAATAATCTTCTCCCATGGGATCCACGCTGTGCCATCTCCCTATCACCGGGTCATAATGCCTTGCACCATAGTCATACACTCCAAAGAACGTTGTGGCAAGGGTCTGGTTCTGGAGCTCCTTGCCGTTATAAAGATAACGGTTTTTGTCGTTATGTCTCAACAGAGAGATATTTTTGTAGAACGCTTGATGGCTCGCTTGTTATATTTCTTCTGATATGTTCACTAATGCTAAAGTGAAAATCATACACTGCCTTTTCAAAAGATGCCAATGTCGTTTTAATTATGGCTGATGAGAAAGAAGCCGCAATTTTTAATTGCTCATTTTGCCTTGAAAATTCTAATGTTTCAGCATTTTCTGTAAACTCAAAATATTCTTTAGCTATAGCGCGATTAGCTTTTTGACTATTGACAATTTGCTGCATACAATAGGCAAAATCTAACAGGGGTATCCATTCCCATTCCATTTTAATTGCATTATCAAATGAAAGCAAAGAAACATTTCCCAATAAAAAACGATACTGGATTTCTTCATCAGAGATATGCTCAATTTCTTCGAGCCGCTCTGTTATTATTTTGTATTCTATTCTAAACATTACAAAACGTATTTAAAATGGAAACGCTGTAATGACATTTCCGTTTGTTCCGATAACAACTCTCAAATTAGATGTAGGTGCACCACTTGATGTTGTACCAATTATCCTGCCAAAATTGTATTCTGCTATTGTTCCGGCGCGCGCCATAGTATTAGGTCTAAATACCCCTTGTGTAGTTGCTGTTTGTATCATCTCCTTTAGATTTGCGCCTGTTATCCCCTGTGCAAACTTCCCTACACCTTTCGTTCCATTCGTAAACCAATGGCGAGTAATTATATGGTCTAAACTTTTTTGGGTTAAATTGGCTGCGCCTGGCTTCAGTAATAACTGACTTCCTGCACTACTCTTAGTATCCTTTCCCACTTTCGACGAAGAGAAACCTCGTGTATTTAAAAACATACTGTAAGGA
>CAYQPF010000311.1:0-2015 GCA_964419225.1 uncultured Candidatus Cloacimonadota bacterium
CCTACATGAAAACTTATCCCATAAGGTATTAAACCTAAATCTCTGGCCTTAAACAATAGTGAATATATGATATCCGGGTGTGACCCGAACTTCCTAGACAAAGGCCAGTCTGCACCTGTACCGTCTGTAATTATTCTAAAGAAAACTTTTGCTCCTGGCGCTGCTACCGCTAATTTTTCGATATCCTGAGAACAATCAGAAGCAAATATTCTGATTCCCTTCTCATAAGCATACTTGATGTCACGGGTTTTCTTTATTGTATTGCCAAAACTCATCCTGTTAGGATCTACCCCTAAACGCAGAAGCTGATCTAACTCATGCCTGGTTGCTACATCAAAATTCGAACCAAGATCCTTAAGCAATAATAAAACTTCATCTATTGGACAAGACTTCACTGCAAAATATATTTTCGCATATGGCATGTATTTAACCATTTCCAGATACCTGTTATTGATAACAGAAAGATCAAGTAATAAAAATGGCGTTTCTTTATCAGAACTAAAACTTTGTATTTTTTTGAACTTCTCTTTAGTTACATAATGCTCCAAAGAAAAATAGTAAGGAACTTGTCGCATATCCACCTCCAACTATTTACTTAAGTTTGCGAATATTTACACAAGCCTGATTCGTGCAAGCATTTTTTTCTGTATTTATTTTTGAGACCTTTCCAAAAACCCACTGCCCACTGATTATTGGCTAATGTTTTGACGCACCATACTCAATAATAGATTTATCGAAAAGGGCTTCTTCATGAACAGAATATTATTATCCACCAGCTCCTGTTCAAGATCATTTTCAAAACCACTGCATAATATGACAGGCAAATCAGGTTTTACAGCTCTGATCAATTGGATAAATTTCATCCCTGGTATTTTAGGCATCGTGAAATCAACTATAGCCAAATCATATTTGCCAGGATTTTGCAAGAACAACTCATATGCTTTCTCAGGTTCTTTCAGACCATCAAAAGTATATCCTGATTGTGTTATGCAATGTCTGGCAACACTCAAGATCATCTCTTCATCATCAACAAACAAAACATGACCCTTCCCTTTGATTAACCCGCATTGTGCATCTTCCGGGATAGTCTGTGTAACTTCATTTTCTACGGTTGGTAAATAAATGATAAATGTAGTTCCTTTGCCGATTTCACTTTCTACTAAAATATGTCCATGACACAATTTTACAATATTCGCTATGTTGGAAAGTCCCAGTCCGGTTCCCACTCCCTCTGCCTTTGTCGTAAAAAAGGGATCAAATATTTTTGTTAGTATCTCCGGGGGAATTCCACTGCCTGAATCTTTCACTCTCAATTCCAAATAAGACTTGGCATTCATTTCCGGATTCTTTTCTTTGATATTAGCTGGTAGTTCTGTCTCTCTTAAACTAACTTCTATCGTACCACCATTTTTCCCGATAGCATGAAATGCATTGGTGCATAGATTTGTAATTATTTGAAAAATCTGAGTCGCACTGGTAATGGCTGGTTTACAATTATTATCAATTTTATGCTTAATTTCTATCGTGGATGGTATTGCTTCCTTTAGTAATTTAAGTGCTTCTTTTATCGGGTACTGTATTTGAACTATCGACATTGTATCATCTGTTTTTCGACTGAAATTTAGTATCTGTCTGACCAGATCTGCGGCCCGTGCACAAGCTTTTTTAATACAATCAAAATTGAAATAAAAAGGAGAGTCTTTAGCTAATTTAAGCATACTTATCTCTGAATAACCCAGAATTGCTGAAAGCAAATTGTTGAAATCATGTGCTATGCCACCCGCAAGTGTTCCTATAGCTTCAAGTTTCTGAGATTGATTCAATTGCTGGATCAGACTCTTATTATCTTCTTTTAACTTAACTATTTCGGTCATATCCTTGCAGACTCCGGCAATCCTGATAAGATTTTGCTCCTTATCAAAGATAGGATTCATAATTATTTGAATTACCTTGAAATCACCAGCTTTATTGCTGATATTTACTCCCTCAAGCTCAATTTTATGAGGATCATCCCG
>CAYQPF010000312.1:0-1997 GCA_964419225.1 uncultured Candidatus Cloacimonadota bacterium
CACCTATTTCTCTGGATATTTTCAGCGCCTGTTCGTAATATTCAATTGCTTTTCTTGTATCGCCAAGTTGTGCATAGATTACACCAAAGTTTTTGAGAATAAATCCTTCCTCTTTCCTCTTTCCAATTTCTTTAGTAATTCTCAACGCCTGCCCAGAATATTTCATAGATGTTTCCAAATCTCCAAGCTGGTAGTATGTTATGCCTAGATTACTGTATATGGATCCCTTTAGATCTTTGTTGTCAAGCGTGGATGATACTAATGCAGCAGTTTCAAGGTATTTTGCAGCTTCTTTTGAGTAACCCATAAATAGTTGAATAATTCCGAGATTGTAATTCCAGTAAGCAAATTTATAGGAATCTTTAAATCTACTGTCTTCAAATTCTATAATTTGATTTTTGTAATAATTAACAAGTTCTTCAAGTCCTTTCTTGTCCAGACCATCAAAATCCTCAAATTCGAACATTGGACTGGAAGTTATTTTTCGTTTTATATCAAACTCAAAAATCGTAGTTCTCCATGAAAATAAATCCTGTGCCTCTTCAAGGATTAAATTGAGTGACGCACTGTTTATCCAGATAAGTATCGGGTGTTTGATTTCCAAAAACTTTTCTCGCATCAAATTCAGTAGAATCAGGGCTTCTGACTTTCCGTTGACATTTTTCTTTTTTACTGCGCAGTCGAGCCCAAAAACAAAAAATACAATTTTTTTATTTTCATTAAGTTTTGAATTATACGAATCGGATTTAGTTATATCCTCTAAAAGCTGAAAAAGATTTGTGGATTCTTCATTCATTTCAATATTGTAAATATAAATTCTATTATGTACCCGCTCAAAAATATCCTTGCAGATTGAATTACATAAGACTGGCTCGTTACAGCGCACAAATGCAATTGTACAATCATCAGAGAGATCAAGAAGTGTAATTATCTCTTCAATTTTCATTAAATGAGAGGGCTCTATTTCCATATTTTTACCTATAAGCTCTTCAGACGAACATAACTTTTAAGTCTTGCTTAATGATAATTTTTATATCAGCTTTTGAATTCATTTTTATTTTCTTGGAAGAAGGTTTTTCTCTTCAAGAATAGATCGGACTATAGGGTTAACATCACACCAGCTTCTTCCATTTTTGTATTCAAGCACACTGAGATTATGAAGCAGGCCGACAAGTTTTTCATCTCTTTTTATGTCCTTAGTTTTATATATGTTCAAAAGTACTTCATAATCCTCATCACTCAACTGCGCCTGATATGAATTTTTGAGTCCGTTTATTACTTCTACAGCAATATCTTTGTCAATCAAGTTTTTCCTTCTGGCTATAGCACGTATTGCCGAGTCTCTAATTATTCTTATGAACTCCCTGATAACGCCTCCACTCATGTCAATTATGTATTCAAGGGCTTCGGGCGTAAATGGGTCAAGAGAAACTCTTTTTGCCACAATTTGCTTCATAAAAGCTCTACCAGCTGTTTCCTTTATATCTTCATCTTTTTCACGAACTTTGATGTTCGGATACATTATGTCATCGTTAAAACTCATTTTTATCTGGGTGAATTTATTCGAGCTTCGAAGAGAAATGGGGAATGTATAAATTATCTTACACATTGGCTGAGTCAGCTGGGTGCTGTGGCAGTAGAATAAGTTTAATGCTTTTTCATAATCACATTTCTCAAGGTTGTCAATTATGACAAGTACCTGTGTTCCACTTTTTTCTATTTCAGCAATTATATCGTTTATCAGGTTAATTAATTCTGATACACGTGGCTGAATTTCCTCTCTTATTTCTTGCCTGGTGATTGTTTCACTCTTCATCCTTGCCAGTAGTTCACTAAAATAGAACGGTAAACTGAAGCCTGTACCGCCTTCAAGCTTATCTTCACAAACTTCGGTTTTTGTTATGGCTTTTCCCCACGTTTTTGTTCTTTCAATAAGTGAAGGGCTTATATTCCAATTTTCTTGGCACGTTTCCATTATTTTTGTAAGTATTGAAATT
>CAYQPF010000313.1:0-1942 GCA_964419225.1 uncultured Candidatus Cloacimonadota bacterium
CTGCATCAGGCAGGAAAAGATATCTGTGACCTAAAAGTGGATGATCTATTCACCGAAATTAAGAATCAGGCCATTATGGGAGTCGATTTCATGACCTTACACTGTGGAATAACGCAAGAAAGCCTCAAAATGGCCGAAAATTGCCAAAGAGTTCTGGGAGTTGTTTCCCGGGGTGGTTCCTTAATCAGTAAATGGATGAGAGAAACAGGTCATGAAAATCCCTTATACGAATATTTCGACAAAGTTTTGGACATTTGCGAAGAATATGATGTAACCATCAGTCTGGGTGACGGATTTCGTCCCGGTGCTATTCATGATGCCGGAGACAGATATCAGTTGGGAGAACTTCTCGTAATTGGTAAACTGGTGGAAAGATGCTTGGCCAGAGGCGTCCAGGTTATGGTTGAAGGCCCGGGACATGTTCCCTTGAATGAAATTGCCGGGCAAATGCAAATAGCTAACAAACTCTGCCATAATGCCCCATTATATGTTTTAGGACCTTTGCCTACGGATATCGCTCCCGGATATGACCACATAACCGGAGCTATTGGAGGTGCCATCGCAGCCTCTAACGGAGCCGATTTCCTTTGCTATCTGACTCCTGCCGAGCACTTATGTCTGCCGACTCTGGATGATGTGAAAACAGGTATCGTAGCTTCTCAGATCGCTGCCCATATCGGTGATCTTAACAGAAACATTAAATCAAGTCTTGCCCAGGATAAAGCCATGTCCCAAGCCAGATATAAACTGGATTGGGAAGAAATATTCTCCTTCGCAATCGATCCGGAGACTGCCCGTCTAAGAAAAGAATCCTCAGAAGGATTTGATAAAGACTACTGTACAATGTGCGGAAAATTATGCGCCATCAAGATCAACCAATAACCAAATACTTGCTCTCAATTGCAGCCTCGGACAATACGTGCGGGGCTGGTATTCAACAGGACATACGTGTATGTGCTAAACTGGGAGTAGAACCCTTGAGCGTGCTTACAGCTCTTACAACTCAGGGCAAAAAAGGTCTTTATGAAATCTATCCTACAAACATGGATTTTTTTGCCAGAAATCTTAACCAAACTCTCCAGGAATACCCCATTTCAGTTGTAAAAATAGGTGCAGTTGTAAGTATGGAGCAGCTTTCTATCATAAGAGATCTGACAATTGACCAAGGTTTTCCCATCATCCTCGATCCCGTCTTCTCTCCTACTTCCGGCAAGGCCTTCCTCCCTGATTTAGATATCATAAAATGGAAGTCTATTGTTCGCGATTGGATTAATTATCTGACTCCGAACCTGGATGAATTTAAGATAATCATGCAAAACAATACTGAAGTCCTAACAAATGATTTTTTATTGTCATCAGCTAAAGAATTAAACCTTTCTATAATCCTCAAAGGTGGGCATTTTACAGGTGAAACAATTACAGACCGCTTGATACAGCACGATAAAATCTCTATAAAAAAGAAAATTAGAAAGAATTGGATATATCAGCATGGCACGGGATGTACATTCTCCACTGCTTTCGCTTGCTATCTGAGCAAGGGATTTAACCCTGAAGATTCTTTTAGAAATGCAACAGATTTTGTGGATGTTTATTTCTCCAACCACCCACACAATCAACAAATAATTACTTAATAAGAACTACCTTCCGGGAAACTGTCTTCTGCTCTGTCTTGACGACACAAAAATAGATCGAACTGGCAGACTCTTTCCCGGAATTATCCCTTCCGTCCCAAACTAATTTATGATTCCCTTTATCATAGATTTCTGACCTAAACTCACGTACCAATTGCCCTTTGATATTATAGATCATGACACCTGCCTTTCCTTCCTTAGGCATGTTGAAACTGATCGTTGTTTCCGGGTTGAATGGATTGGGATAGCAGGTCATTGATAATGCGGTTTGAGGAACTTGAGCTGGGTCCACAGCATGAACTGGGAAATAC
>CAYQPF010000314.1:0-1929 GCA_964419225.1 uncultured Candidatus Cloacimonadota bacterium
GATAGATTGCCAGCCCTGTTGTGTCAGGAGTCCCGGTATTGATACAGGGAGATCCTGTTGCTAATTGATAGTAATCAGGACTAGTGATATCACCACCAATGAAGCCGGGGTCTGAGGTTATATTCCCGGGACCCCAATTGAATATAGAGCCATTCTCCTGGTAAACATTTATAATTCCATCCCTTAAACAAGAGTAATTCAAATTGACTGTCGAGGGATGTTCAGCCACATAATGCAAATACATTTCTTTCGGAATAGCAGGATTATAGAGAATAATATTGTTAAAATCCATTTTCCCGCTAAGATTTATAACCTTATCTATGGAAGTATTGTTGGCAATCGTGCAATTAGATATTTGCAATGGGGTTTCATGAATATTAACAATATTTACAACTCCACCATAATAGTCTCCATTTTGACAGTCATTATTAAAAATTAAACAATTAGACATTTTAAGAGTTGCATCCGAAGGCATATCACTATTACTAAACTGAAACACACCAAAGTCATATGAAGTATTATTGGACATTATACAATTATTGATTATTCCACTCACTTGATGAGTGTATAAGCACACTAATCCACCGGCGTTAGTGTCAGAATGCAAGTCATTGAAAATAACATTGCTTATAATAAAGGAACCTGGTCCATCAATATAAATACCAGCACTACTGCCATTAGATGCCGTTTGATTAAAAATTTGAATGTTATTTAAGACAGTATTAAAGGTTTGTATGATTCTTAATGCATTTGCATTCTCCACATTATTATCATGAAAAATTATATCTGATAAAAAAATGTTTTGACTGAATGAAATATTAAATGGTCTTATATTGGCTCTAATACAGAAACTGTTTATTAATGAGATTTTCTCTATACTTATATTTTTTTCCCCATTTACATGAATAAGTGTCATATGCTGTTCCGCATCCAGGACAGTATTATCTGCTGAATCACCGACTATTGATACATAGCTTTTCAAGGCAACTGGAAAAATCTGCTGGTTTTGGCTTCTTGAATATGTCCCGGGAGCCAGATAAATTGTTTTAGGATTAAGACTGTCGGATTCGATGAGGTGCATAGCCCGGGCAATTGTTCGCCAGGGTTGTTGGGGAGATAGACCACTGTTTGCATCATTTCCTTCTGGAGATATATAGAGATCATTGTTTATAAGCGTTAGGGCCTGATGTTGTACTGAAACTGTGAAGACATTAACTTCAGTGGCGACTATATGGTAATTATCAGGTTCACTTAAAGTTACGCTCAATGTATCCAGAAGGATATCAGGCTGATTGTTGGATCTAAAAATATCTATATCCTGGCCGAGAGCAGAATAGTTGTTATAAATACTTGATTTTGATGTAGCTGAAAAAGTAATTGTAGAATATTCCTGTGAAAGAATACCCCCTCCATAAATTTCTGACACATTTCCATTAATGGAACAACCTTCTAAATATACATTAGAACTATAGGAAAAAAGGCCACCACCATAAGAACAAGAATTGTTCACTAATCTGCATTTGATGATATAAGCACTGCTGTTTACAACATAGCACCCACCCCCAAAGTTATTAAAACTAGGAGTAAGCATGCTGCCATTTCCATTTGTAAGAGTAAAACCAACTAAATGAGCATTGGTTTCACCTGACTTGATTTGCACACAACTTCCATTCTGGTTTCCATCAATAACAGTATTGTATCTATACGATTCCTGCTGGGTTGTCAGGTAAAGACTTCCCACCGTAATATTCTTGCCGGAGAAATCTATATTCTCAAGATAAGTTCCGGGATAAACCAGAATAGTATCGTTATCCTGAGATACACTGATACCAGCCTGTATAGTGGTAAAATCACCGGACCCGTCCAGTTTGATATTGTAGGTAGTAGCAAAAAGATTCAACAGCATTACGCCAAGCCCGATTAAACATA
>CAYQPF010000315.1:0-1890 GCA_964419225.1 uncultured Candidatus Cloacimonadota bacterium
CTTAACGTTTAAATAGGTATTTAGTAAGGCGTTAGTAGACATGGCATCATAACCCTTGCACCCATTTTCTAAAATTTGAGTTAGTGTATCTATAAAGTAATCTTTGCTTTTATCTATGTCTTTAAGCATTTTATCTGCCCTATCATTGATTAATTCTATTTTTATGTGCTTTCTAAGTTTTTCAGTATAGTTTTTCATATAAATTTGTGTTTCCTCGGGATATGCTGAAAAGTTTTCTGATAAGATATCTTCTATTTTAACCAATGAAAAACCCTCTTTCCTATTTTGTAATACTTTAATTATAGCTATTTATAGCGATTTTGAAAATAAAAAAATTAGTTTTTTCATTCAAAAGGCATGAGTGATATCAATAGCCCACATTCAATTGTATTTATAATGATTATGTGGCTGAGATTTAAAGTGCCAATCTTCTCTTGGTTAGTTAGCCTTATTTTTTGTATAATAATAAATAATAAGATAATCTATTATTTTGTCATATAACTAATACGATCTTTGGAAGGAGGGATTGACATTAAAGTTGATAGACTAATTGGGATTTTAACTATATTACTACAAAATGAAAAGATCACAGCACCGGAACTTGCTGAAAAATTCGAAGTATCAAGACGCACAATTAACAGGGATATAGAAGACTTGTGTAAAGCGGGAATTCCATTAGTTACTTTACAGGGAGTAGGTGGTGGTATTTGCATTGCAGAGGGGTATAAACTGGATAAAACAATTTTTACGTCAAAAGAAATGCAAGCAATACTAACAGGACTAAAAAGTCTAGACAGTGTTTCAGGTGATAATAGATACAGGCAATTAGTAGATAAATTGTTTGTAGGGGTGAATCTTTCAGATGAAAGTGTTTATGATGCAAGTGGACATATATTAATAGATTTAGCTTCTCATTATAAAGGAACGCTTGCACCGAAGATTGAATTGATTCGTACAGCTATAGAAGAAAACAAGCTGATGGAATTTGACTATTACTGTTATTCGGGAGAAAGTAAAAGAGTGATAGAACCATATTTAATCGTATTTCAGTGGTCAAATTGGTACGTATGGGGATTTTGTAAAGAAAGAGAAGCATTTAGATTATTTAAACTCAATCGATTATTAAATTTAAGGGTGTTGAAAGAAAGTTATACCAAACGTAAAGTCCCATCTCTACAAAAGCAAATTGACCAAGTATTTGAGAATACGATTCACTTGGTAGCTAATTTTGATAGTTCAGTTAAATGGAGATTAATAGAGGAATATGGAATAGATAGTTTCAGTGAACTTAAAAATGGCGAATTATATTTTGAGTTTGATTTTTCTAATAGAGACAATTTGTTCGGATGGATATTAGGATTTGGAGATAAGGTTAAGATAATTGAACCTATGGAAATCAAGGAAGAATACCTGCAAATTATAGACAGTATTCGAAAAATATATTAGGAAACATGACATACTGTTGTCGTGTTTCTTTTGTTATACTATTGGAAAGGAGTTAAAGGAGAGGGTAAAGATGGAATCAAGATGTGGAATTATATGCAGTGAGTGTGAGTATAAAGAAAAAATTAATTGTGCAGGATGCGTAAACATACAGAAGCCGTTCTGGGGTGAAAGTTGTCCTGTGAAATCATGTTGTGAATCAAAAAATATAGTGAATTGCGGTCTGTGCGTACAATTTCCTTGTGACTTACTTAATCAGTTTTCATATGATAAGGAACAGGGAGACAATGGAAAGAGAATCAAGCAGTGTGAGCTTTGGTGCAAAGGTAAGGAGAAATAATTTAGAAGGAACGGTGTCCGATAATATTATGAAAGAAATTGAGGATAATTAGTATGAAGCATGAGTGGAAGAAAAGTGAAAAGGAATTATATATTCCGAAAGCAACT
>CAYQPF010000316.1:0-1791 GCA_964419225.1 uncultured Candidatus Cloacimonadota bacterium
AGTTTGTGACTATTTTTTACCACGAAGGGCACAAAGGGTGGCACAAAGGGACACGAAGTAAAGTTATTAAAATCAGTGTATTTTTTGCTCAGTTATGAATTTGATCTGTGTAATTCTTGAATGCCTGTCTTGTAAATCCTCCAAGACTTATAAATGCGATTCCAATAATAAAGCGATTGTCGCTCAACTTTTGTACAGGATAAATATCTGTCAAGTCAATTATTAGTACTATCAGACAAATGATTGAAAGAACAGAAAGAATGATCAATATTAACAATCTCATTTTGAACTATTTTGGTTAAATATCTTAATACTAAACCACTATACCCTTCGACAAGCTCAGGGACCGTCAGGTTGATGTTGAATAAAACATCCCTTCGACAGGCTTCTATGTTGTAAAACAAATTTTCCAAAAGATTTTTTTTATTTCTATAAAACCATGCTTCTATCAACAGACGACCATCTTTCCAGATGGTGCTGTAAACCCCTAATCAGATTCTTTGAAAGAAGGGGGCGCATTCTCAGAAATTGCAGACGTATTATTCAATAGTAATAGCTGCCAGCTTGTCGTAACGCTCCCCTCCTCAATCCTTTTTTGATTTTATAGTATAAATTTATTCTTTATTTAATCACCTTATATTCTTCTTCTTTTGTTAATACAAATATTATCCGTGCGACTAATTTTTTAGCTATTCTCACGATTGCCTTGTTGCTGTCCATTCGTTTTGTCAGTTCAAAATATTTTCGACTCATACCTGGATCATGATGAATAGAACTCCATGCACATTCAATAATCGTGGTTTTCAAGTGTTTGTTCCCTCTGTTTGTCATTTCTCCTACATTTTCCTTTTCACCGGAGGATTTGGTTGTGGGAACCAGACCTATATAGCCGCATAACTGATCTAAGCTTCTAAAACGTTGGATATCTTCTATCTCTGTCAATATTTTCATCGCCGACAAAACCCCTATTCCCGGAATAGATATTAAGAGATTCACTGACTTTGATAATGGTGCTGTTTTGGCTATCTCTCTCACTTTTTTGGTTACCTCCGTTACTTCTCCTTGTGCTTTCAGATATTCTTGCACATAATATTGGAAGGTCCATGTATTCTCTTCGCAATCAAGCTTCAACTCAGACAACCATAAGCAAAATGATTTTGTCCAATGTGAAGTTTCAAGCTTAAACTCAACTGGATATTTTATACCATAAAAATTTATGAGCCCTTTTATTTTATTCTTTTGACGTGTTTGATTTTTAACAGCATCATTATATAGTCTAACAACCGAACGGATGGCTAAACCTCTGTTAGATGGTATGTAAATAGAGGTGAGCAATTGGCTTCGTAATGATTTTGCAATTTTACGACAATCTCTCGGATCTGTCTTAAATTCCTTCTCTTTACTCGTTGTCGGAATATCTGCCGGATTGACCACAATGCAATTAATGCCTTGTGCGGCTAGTTGTTTTTGGATCCAAAAACCTCCAAACCCAGCCTCATATGCACAACTGAAATTAGCATTAGGATAATTCATTCTCAAATGATTTACCAATAATCCAGGTTCCGGATTTTGGGTAAAGGTTTTTAAAGCAATGTCGTTCGAATATAAAGCCACTTTCCAATTCTTTTTGTGTGTGTCAATTCCTACAAAAATGTTTTCGCCATTAAAATTCAAATCATTAACTTGCGTTTGCATAAGTCTTTAGTTTTAAGTGAGTATTTTTTTTGTCAAAACTAAATTTACTTAAAATCCTAAGGACTTATGCATTACAAACATAGGGTCTCAGGGAGC
>CAYQPF010000317.1:0-1778 GCA_964419225.1 uncultured Candidatus Cloacimonadota bacterium
AAAGGACATTTTGCCCAAGTCGGTTATCGATACGTTTTAAATTATTTTGATCTGTACTACCTTTCCAATCGTTGCATAATTCCTTAATTTTGCCTTTGCCCCATTTCTCAAGAATGCTGGCTTTTTCAAACTGCCAATTTACGGATTGCCTATCAGTTGAAATACAATCATATGCACCGTCCAATTCATCAGCTTGAACTTGGCCTGTCAAATATTCTAAACCAACTTGACCGTTTATACCTCCAGAAAGATTAAAGAAAAATGGAGTGAACTGTGCTACCCTTCCCTTTGCAAATATGGAAATCCCTCTTAATTCTGTATCGTGTATTGGTGTTTTTAAAAAGCCGAACCAATAGGAAATCTCTCCAAATCCGTCAATAGTTTCTTTTAGCCAAGGATCATATTTAGAATTGGATAATAGAAATTCGAAATCAAGTTCTTCCTTTGTAAGGCGTTCGTTATTAATATATATAGACATTTCATCAGTTTTCAATGCAAATCTTCGTGCCATACTTTTTTTAAAACTATCTATGGTCACATTTTGTTTAATCTTGAGTCCTTGAAGTATAATCTCAACGCCAGGTTGTTCTTCGTTTATATCATCGATGTCAGGAATCAACTCGTAATCGTTCAAATCTTGTTGTACAAGCTCTCTATAGTTCATTTTAAATTGTATCAATTTACCATCTTTAATGCTTCTTATAATTATATATTCAGCAATACCAAAAACAGCAAGTTTTCCAATACCTTTACGCCCCATAACCAGCCTTTGTTTATTCGGTGTTCGTTCCCCGGTTAGTTTCCTTCTTTCATAACCGAGATGAAGGTAACATGAATTTAATTCTTCATAAGTCATTCCAATTCCATAATCTCTTATTCTTATTTCGGCACCTTCAGCGTTTAAGTTATCAGAAAGTGAAATATCAACACGTTCAGCTTCAGCATCCCAAGCATTGGCTATAAATTCAGCGATAGCCGGAACTACACCGCCATACATTTGATGTCCGAGGAGGTCTATAAATCTGCCCGCAAATTTCATTTTTAGCGTTCTAGATTCTCCCGCCATTTCAATACCTCGTTTCTATTAAGATATTTATTCCTTATCTTTCCGATCAAAGAATACTATATTTAAGAATAACCTAATTTTAGTAATATGCCAATATATACATCATATCCCAATAAATTGTTAAAAACAATTTCTGCTTTTTTGATCCTTTCTGTCAATAATTTCTATTATTTAAAGGAAAATGGTAAATGAAGCCGAAGTTATTCTTAAGATGCTTACGCTACATTGTAAATGACTCCACGGGAATGGGGTAAATTACAGGGATTTATAAACTATGCTTTTCTGGAAAACGGCATTGATACATTTAGCTTCCCCGAAGAATTGTCCGATGAACAGAAATATAAACAGTTCGGAAATTCTGTTACTATTCCGGTGATTAAAGAAATGGCTACATTTATGAACAGGTGTCTCCGGGAATTAGAACACGAGTAGATGTTTTGCTGTTTGGCAAAAGGGTGTGATTATATGGGCCTTACAAGCGATATGATGGAAAGCATAATTAACAAATGTGATATTTATTTTGAAAATGAACTAATTTCCAAGGAGCATTTAATCCGCACATATGCGGAGTTTATTGTGAAAACGTTCAATCGGGAAAAACACAATGTTGAGATTGTTATGCATACGGGTTCGATTTGCTTTGATGTTATTACTAGAATTAAATCGGCTGTAAGCAATTTAATATTTAACGAATCAACTGCTGCTGATTTTT
>CAYQPF010000318.1:0-1767 GCA_964419225.1 uncultured Candidatus Cloacimonadota bacterium
TTCTCCATCATGCTAAGAAAATGTAATTACTTTCAAAAGAACTTCCTTATTAGAAAATAATTCTTCGGAATTCCGATCATTAATACTGTCTCCATATAAGCGGCTTAGGGTAAATGCTGTTTGGCCACAATTAATGATCTGCGGTTGACTGATAATTAGTTGTGCCTTGTCTTTCTGGCCAATCTTCTCGTTAAACTCGGTGCCATAGGACAACATAGTTATTCCATTATTATAAAGAGCGAACTCATTAGTTGTCAAATCTGTAATAGTTCTGGCTATCTCTTTGTTTACTGTGTTGTTTGCCAGTTCGAGATAACTTCTTGGATTATACTTTAAAATAGAATTTTTGTACTTGTATAGTGTCTTGGCGATTTCTATTGTCGGTACAAAAAGAGCACTTATCTCACACTCCTTGTGTTGCGTCCTAACTTTGTAGCTGACTTTTGCACTTTGTGAAGTCTTATTTGAGAGGTTGATAGAAATCTTAAGCTCACTTGGATTATAGTATGTTCCAGTGATAACTGGCAAAGCCAACTCTTTATACGTTCTTTTGTGATCAAATACGGCAGTTACAAAACCTCCTGTCAGCTTCTTCAAATCGTTTCGATTATATTTTCTGAGGTTAGCAAGTACAACTACTACATAATTATACCTGCCGATATCTGGCACGTTATTCATTTCTCTGAGAAGTTGCTTAATTTTCCCATTATATTCATTTCCGTCTTCATCAGTCTGTTCCCCATCAACAATCCGATCTACATCCATATTAAGTAGTTCACGTAGTTCTATTTCTTTCTCCTGAAAATTGTCTTTGTTAGTTCGGAACTTCGATTGAATGAAATATACTTTCTTTAAGTCTTCGTCTATGTAGTATGCATCAATTCCTGCATCACCTGCGCCATCTGTTATTAAATGTTCTCGGCTTACAAAATCCAAAAGACCAAATTTTACTTTTAAAAATAGATGAATAAAAGCTCTTGATCTCGCCTGATTAAGTTTCTCAAGATCTGTTTCAATAGGATAATAACGCTTATTATGTATAGGTGCCTCTTTTCTCAATTGATCTAGAATATTTATCAATACTGCGTACTTGTACATAAAACTCTTTTCCTTTCCTCATTGTTAATATACATTAAATAAACGACACAAGGCTAGAAACCTAATTACTTGAGAACGTGGAGGATTTTTTTAACAAGTTCCTCTACACCATCTTCTGATTTACCAGCAAGTCTGTCAGCCAGTGGTGGTGAATAACGTAATAATATATCTTTATCTAAATTGTGCCAGATTGGTAAAATTGCTTTTTTGCCGGATGCAGTTTCCCTTGCGACTAAACCGTCTAATTCACGTTGAGGCCATTCTTTAGAAAAGAAATTCGGGCTTAAAATTACAACGCCATATCTACATTTACTAAGCCCCTCATCTATTTTCCTCCGTAGACTATCACCAAGTTCTATAACGGCTTCATCAAACCAGACAGAGATACCGCTTTCAACTAAAGCATCAAAAAGTGGACGAGCAATAGTATCTTTATCTTCGGATGCATGAGAGATAAAAATATCATATGTAAGATTATCGTTTTTGTGTTCCTTAATGGTTGATTCTTTCTCTAATAGCGACCAACCTTCCGCTGTAATCTCAAATTTGAAAACAAATTAATCTTTAATATCAGATGGCCCATCAATTCTCCTTACTAGATTCCTCTCTATTAGAAGGCGCAGTATGTATTTAAATTCTTCTTCATCAGCCGCCCAAGCAATAGATAAA
>CAYQPF010000319.1:0-1766 GCA_964419225.1 uncultured Candidatus Cloacimonadota bacterium
GGAAAGCCAATATCACGGCAGAAATAATCAAAAACGCTTTCTTAGGTTTATGTGAGTCAAACGAGACAGTATTAAAACTTTTTGATAAACACAATGAAGACCTAGCAAAAATGATTGATCTAGAAATCGGCAAAGTGTCTTATAAAAGATATTTATTAGGAAGAAAAAGATTAGCAGATTTTATATATTATAAGTACAAGATCTCAGATTTAGCTATTAAAGATATAACTACAACTTTTATAAGAGATTTTGAAGTTTATTTACGCTCGGATTGTAAGTTAACAACCAATGTTACAGCGAAAACTCTTCAATACTTAAAGAAAATAATTATTGTTGCTTTCAACGATGGAATAATTCGTTCTAATCCCTATGGAAATTTTAAGATTAAAATGGAAAGGATAGAAAGAGGATATTTAGATCAAAGTGAATTAGATATAATAATGGAGAAATACATTCCCATTAAAAGGATTGAAAATGTTCGGGATATATTTATCTTTTGCTGTTATACAGGTCTTTCATATATTGATGTTCAAGCTTTAAAATCGGACAGCATCAGAAAAGCGTTTGATGGTAACCTTTGGATTATGATCAAGCGTCATAAAACAGATGTTCCAGTAAATGTTAGATTACTGGATGTTCCTAAAAGTATTATTGCAAAATATTCCGGCGAATTACTAAATGGTAAACTACTACCAGTTTCGAGTAATCAAAAAATGAACGCATACCTAAAGGAATTGGCAGATATTTGTGGCATTACCAAGAATATTACAACTCATGTGGCCAGGCATACTTTTGCAACAACTATAACACTTTCAAACGGAGTACCAATAGAAACCGTAAGCAAAATGCTAGGGCATACTAATATCAAAACCACTCAGATTTATGCAAAAATAACGGACTTGAAAATAAGCTGTGATATGGAGAGATTAGCCGGAAAACTAAACAGAAAGAATGAAATCGTAATCCAATAAAATTGGAGATATGGAAAGAGGAAAATTCGAAATAGAGGTAAACGATGCAGGAAATATTTCCGTGGATATTGAGTTAATAGACGGAACAGTTTGGCTAACCAAACATGAAATTGCCAGTCAATTTCGTGTATTTGTTCCGGCAGTAACAGCAAACCTACGGACAATCTTTAAGTCTAGGGAATTATTAGAAGCTGACGTGGTGAAATTACACCGTTTTACCCGCAGGAAAGGAGAAAATGCAAGCATTGATCTTTACAACCTTGATGTTATTATAGCCCTAAGTTTCCGCATGAATGGAGCGATTTGCAAGGAATTCAGGATTTGGGTCAAGGAGAAAATTAAACAACCAATAGTGCGACACCACAAAATGCATGTGATTATTCAATTGGGAAATACGTTTCTTCCGTGTTAATTACATGTAATTAAACTGCAATGTAATACAAATTCCTTCAATTTTTTAACTCAGTAATTTATGTTCAGTACATATATAGTTATATGCTTGCACCTTGCACTGAATCCTTAAAGATGAAATCTCTTATTCAATTCCGTAATGCGACTGATTAATGAATCAAAAGATAAGGATTCACCATAAATCATACTTGACCGCATATCTTCATAATCTGACTTTAAGGCATCAATTATATTATCAGGAGGCGTGAAGTTTATTGTTTGGGGGTTGTGTGTAGAATAATCTATCCCGCTTATCCTGGTTAATTTACTCCTATGCTCGACAATCGATTCATATAAAATTTTATCTGCAAGTGCTGCCTTTGCAAAATCTGTATCCATTAGCTT
>CAYQPF010000320.1:0-1754 GCA_964419225.1 uncultured Candidatus Cloacimonadota bacterium
CAGTTTACTCTTTTTATACTGGTAGAAAAAAAGCTGAAAACCAACGAAGCACTTCAAAGGAGTAGTCAACTGACAGATGGAATCAAATGGCAATTGTTTGGTTTTGCCTTATTGGTAGGTTTTCTTATGATATTAATAGAGCTACCGATTTCTCTTTTACAAACTCTCAAACTAAATTTTCTTTATCTGCCACTGGAAACAATCGTAAGTCCTATAGTGGCAATGTTCTTTACGATAGCCGGCATTTTTATCTACAAGGATATAAATTCCCAGGTTGAAAGTCTGGATAATTTGATCGCTGAATCTTCTGATGGAACAAATCAACAGGAAGAATCCGAAGTAAAATAAGGCAATCCGGGTGAAAAAATTTCTAAAATATAATTTACTGGTACTCTTTTCTGTTCTTTTTATTACTCTTCAACCTTTACAGCTTTATTCATCAGAACCGGCTTTCCAACAGAAAGACAGTAGTCGATTTTCCACCATTGCCAGTATCTACAACAAACAGGAAGCTTTTGATTTTGTCAAAGAATTGACAAAAGATGATTACGCCGGAAGGTCGTCTGGTACAGAAGGATGCGATAAAGCTGCCACCTGGATTGCAAATCAGTTTAAAAAATGGAATCTTCATCCTTATCACGATAGTTCTTATTTGCAGGAAATCAGCAGTGCCTTGACTTTTACGAAAACGAGCAATGTGATTGGTTATATCCCATCCATTGACAGGGACAGCAAAGACTCTATAGTTATTGGCGCTCATTATGATCATATCGGAAAAGATCCATCGGGTAAGATCTTCAGGGGTGCTAATGATAATGCTTCCGGCATAGGTGTGATGATGGAAGTTGCCCGGTCATTAACAACAAGCATTCTGATCAACCACATCAATATTGTTTTTATTGCTTTTTCAGCTGAAGAAAAGGGGCTTATCGGTTCCTATTTTTATGTCAAAAATCCACTTTTTCCAGTTAAAAATATTCTAACCATGATAAATCTTGACATGGTGGGGACAGGGATTGGATCATGGGAAGTAACAACAAATTTTGAAAGGAACAAAAGTTTAAACCAGGTTCTGACAAAAGCCTTCGGGTATTACAAGAAGAATTATCGGTTAGCTCCTGAATATTTAAAGCCGGTTTCAGACCATTATCCTTTTTATTCCCTGGGCGTACCCATTTTATTCTTAATCCGGGGCAATCCAACTCATATAGGCGGATACCATACGTTGAAGGATACGATCGATACCATTGACCAGGGAAATCTGGAAGAATGCGGAAAGTTATCTATTCTAGTTATTTTACTGGTTGGAAAAAACCAGATTGAGATCTTTCCTCGCTATGAGATTAATTTTGAGATGAATCGACTTGAAAATATTCCTTGCATTCCTCAGCAGTCCCTTGGAGGATATGGTTTGATTTTTTCCGATTGCTCTTTATAATTGAATCCTTGCAATTAGAATGTAATGCTAGGATATTGAATAGATAAAGAGGTATATGCTATGTCCAAGAGATGTGATGTTTGTGATAAGGGACCTTTAGTTGGTAATAATATTTCTCATTCCCATGTTAAGACAAAAAGGCGTACGCTGCCCAACCTTCAGAAAGTACGCGTTAAGCTTAATGGCGGAGTTAGGGTGATGCGTGTTTGCTGTAAATGTATTAAAGCCAACAAGGTTGAATTGGCTTAAACAAACGGAAATATTCGGAGTGACTGAATGGGTTTGAGCAAAGAGCTCCGAATGCAAATTCTTACTT
>CAYQPF010000321.1:0-1706 GCA_964419225.1 uncultured Candidatus Cloacimonadota bacterium
TTCAGGTGAAAAACAACCGGAAGGTATTAGAAAAGATTGATCAGCAATAAACATTATTACGGTTTGAAAATTTAGCAAGGATTTCATAGAAGTCCTTGCATTTTATTATATTATAATTATGGATATTTGGATTTAATTTTTAATGTAAATCATAAACATAATGGGAAATTAAATGGTGAGAAAATTGCTCAGAAATTATAGCACTTCTGAAGATTCCATACCAAGCATTTTCGACAATGCTTCTCCAGTTTACTCCCAGTTATTAATCCAAATTATCCGTACTCCTAAATGAGAAACCACCGCTTCAATCCACAGTTTTTCCTCTAGTGTTTTAGGAAGCTTTTTTATCCAATAATGTTGAGTGGAGTCCTTAACGTCTAGGCCAAGTTCTGAATACTCGTTCATTCTATTTTTGTGAATCCAACTCAACCATTTTCTCATATTAGGATCTGTCAAAGAGACTCCGACAAAAACGACCCTTTGATTCATACAAGTGTTTATAAAATTAGTCGCCTGCCATGAAAATGCATTATTGGAAAGTTGAAGATATGAATCCTCCGCAAAAATAAGCTTATTGGACGGAGTTAATCTCGATATTTTTGTTCCTGGCATTGACAAAACTCCATGACAATGAATATATGCAATGTAATTTATATACTACTGGTTGGTGCTATCAACAATTTTATAACAAACTTCAACTACATCATTAGCATTTTTTACTATACCAATAAAAGGTTCTCGAAGATAAGATTTAATCAAAGCCACTAATAGCGATTCAGCATTAAATGATAGAATCGAAGCTGGCGCAATTCCCCTTCTCCGTAATGCAATAATTACTTTTGCCAGAGAATTTGCGGTAGTATTATTAAAATATAAGTTTCTTATTTCAATAAAATCTTTCCATATGCTCCAACGACGAGTTCATTTAATTCTAAACTTCACAATTTTATAATACTGATCAAGAATCGGAGCAATATCTACACCAAAGAAATTGAAAATGGATTTACCTCCAGCAAACAGCATATCTTTTTTTGCTGCTTCTGATAAGGCTTTTGATATTTGATCCAATGTCTGTCCCATTTTTCCATTTTCTGCACACTTAAAAATTTGTAGAAAAAATTCACCTGCTGCCTTGATACCTATATCTGAATCTTCTAGTTCAAAAGTCATTTTTCTGGCAGTGGAAAAGTTTCCTCCTTTATATTCCATAAGCACTAATGTTGCCGAAAACGGGAATGTAACATTAAAATCATATTCGAACTTTTCACAGAATTTGCAATACTCTATCTGATCAAATACATAAGATTTCTCTGCAATAAGTATGGTATACCCTTCACGCTTACTTTGATTCTCAAGAAGTATATATCCTGGGAGGTAAAAATCAATATACTTACCTGATCGATTATTGAATACTTCGAGATAATTCAGTATATACTCTCTGGCTTTAGTCTGTCTGATATCACAAAACAGCACACCAAAGTAATCAACTTTTTTAGAGTTCTCTTGCCCTTTGATTTTCTTTAAAAAACGTTCATAGGTACCTACAGGCCACAATATCCTTCACCTCACAAATAAAAAACAAAGACCCGCTCTGCCATAGGCAGAGCGGGCAATAAATCTCAACGCTGCCAACATCAAATTAATAAACGGCTGGTTGCGTGTTTAAGGAATAGGATGTTTATAGAAACATTAATTGGTTGATTATA
>CAYQPF010000322.1:0-1667 GCA_964419225.1 uncultured Candidatus Cloacimonadota bacterium
AGGTTTCTGGTGGATGGAAAGAAGTAAATCAATATCCTTCTCATAAAATTTTGTGTCACCAATTTCCCACATACCTTCGCCAATTGGAGGTATATTCTCTAAATCTCCATAATTATAACAGAACTTACACTCTATGTTACATTTGTTTGTTTTTCTAATTGCACTCAAACCGCTTCCCAGCAGACAAGAACGACATCCTTTTGCGAATTTGCTTTCATTTCCCACAAAAAAAGTTCTATTCTCCAAAGTTTTCAAACCTCTAATTTCTGACATTAACGTATCATTTCTATGATTGATTGCTTCCTCAATTTGTGCAAAGGTAGCGTAAATGATTTCTTGTTGTTTTACCATAAGTTCCTCATCTTCTGGTAATATGGAAAAAAACTCAAACCATTTCAACGCATCTTTCTTTGAAATTTTCATAACGTGTCCTCCTCTAATTAATCCGTTAGTGTAAAATTTTTTACACTATTTCTTAGATTTTCTCTTTATGTATCAAGGGTTGCAGAGTTTTTTATACAAAAAAACAATGACCCCATTTCGGGGTATAATTGAGCTCACTTACAACACAAAACTATCCAAAAAGAGAGTGTCATTGTTGAACCCAATTATATCATTTTTATTCCTATATAATCAATATTTATTAAACCTGAATATTTGTACGATCTTGATGACCTTTCATCTTGTCTTAGATCTTCTTCACTTTTCAATAGATATAGTTGGGTAATTATGCGTGGAACCATCAAAATCTCTATACACTTTAGAAGCTATTGTTTCTTTTTGACTTATAATAATGCCGCCTGATACCAATCAAATCCTACTTTAACTGTTAAGTACTATTTTAATTTAAAATACTTTAATAAGCAATCCATTACTACCCAAAAGTGCACACCCCAATCTAAAAATGCACACCCCTGTATTCATATGTTACCTCATCAACTACTTACTTGTTCCGCTTTATGCTTCTCTAGCTTTCTTTAAAACATTTTTTATATTCATTTTATAAACAGGCATTTCATATATTAATACTGTTTTAAACTCAAGTGGTTTCAAAATACTCTCTTTTAATATATTATATAGCTCAAATTTGTCAACCAGCAATTTATATTTATCATATTCTTTTTTATCATCAAATACGTTCAACAGTATGAATTCGGTACCCTAATAATTCATACATTGCTCCCGTATTTTTTTGTTTCATACCTCAGCTTGTATATTTCCGTCAAAAGAAATACAATAGAGCTATGGAGGTGTTACGCGTGGATTATATAACGACAAAAGAAGCAGCGAAAAATTGGGAAATCACAGACAGAATGGTAGTGTACCATTGCTCTGCCGGGCGGATTAAGGGAGCTGAAAAAATGGGAAATACATGGCTTGTTCCGGTTGACGCTGAAAAACCGGCTGACGGACGATACAGAAGCAGTAAAGTAAAGGATGGTGAAAATAAATGAAACGGATATTTTTGGTTGAGGACGATAAGGCAATCGCTAAAAACCTTATACTTTTGCTCCGCTCCGAGGGATTTACAGTGACTCACGCCCCTACGCGGAGTGAAGCCATTGCCGCGCTTGCCGGAAATAAATTTGACTTGGCGCTTATAGATATTTCTTTGCCTGACGGAAATGGCTTTACGGTTTGCACAGAAATCAAAGAAACTCAGGATG
>CAYQPF010000323.1:0-1659 GCA_964419225.1 uncultured Candidatus Cloacimonadota bacterium
AAACGAGAGAAGAGGCTTCGCGTCCGAGACCAATCATTAATATGGCAGATTTACTTACTCCATCATAGCCTTTAAGCATTCTCTGCAGTTCATCTATTTTTGCGGGATCAAAATTAAATCCTTTTGATAAATCCATTATTTTCTCCTACCTGTTCTTTTCCATCATCCAGCTCTTAATCAATCGAACAGCTACTTCCGGATTTTCAATAATAAACTTGGAAACGGCATCCTGTAAAAGATGAGCTTCCGTTTGTTCAATTTCTATGTCTTTCATTGGCTTAAATGTAAGCTGAATCTTACCTTCACCCATTGGCATACCTTCTTCTCCTTCGGGGATATATCCCTCTGCATCTGCGGCACCATGAGCCAAAGCAGGTCTGATAATCGGTGCACCTTCTTCAATGGGTTTGGGCACTGCAAAGATCCTGCGGAACTGGGCAATCAAAATGAATACCAAAACAATTAGAATAATCAGGATTCCAAGTTTTTCCCCAACATCTATATATTGCTGCTTTTTTTGCTCAGACTCCTGTTCTTTTTTCATTTGAACTAAACCTGTATCATCAAATTTCATACTATTGACAACAATCTGATCACCACGATTGGTATCATATCCAACAGCATTACGAACAGATGTTTCAATTTCAGCGATTTCTTCCGGAGTTCTTTCGATGAATTCTTTGATGGTTTTACCGGCTTGTTCTCTTACTTTCAATTTATAATTTACATTTACAGCAACAGTAAGTCGCTTGATATTGCCTACCTGGCTGATTATATGTTGGGTCGTGGAATTAATTTCATAATTGGTGATCTGATGTTCTGAAGTTGTATTGGTACTATCTTTTGCCCGGTTAGAAGCATTGTTCTCAATTTCCTCAGATCGGACAACCTGACCCTCGGGATCATATTTTTCCAACTTGGTGTCCATCTGATCAAAATTCAATTCTGCAGTAACTCGGACCACTGCGTTATCGGAACCCAATATACCGTCCAGCATGGTTTGTACTTTAGATGTTATATTAGATTCAACTTGAGATTGAAGTTTCATTTGATAGTTACTTAACCCGGTAATAGAACTGTCAAAATTCTCAGTCAATACATTACCATTTTGATCAACAATAGTTACCTTAGATTGATCCAATCCTTCAACCGCAGAAGAAATTAAATTAGAAATACCGGAAACCTGTTTTTCTGAAAGTTTTTGTTTTAGCCTGATTAATACAGAAGCTGTCGGGCTTAGTTGATCTTCTTTAAATATTTTTTCTTCTGGCATAACAAGATGAACCCGGCCATCTTCCACTCCGGTAATGGAGGCAATTGTCCTTTGGAGTTCTCCTTCTTTGGCTCTGGTGTAATTGACATTTTGCACGAATTCAGTCATTCCCAAAGAGCTTCTGTCAAATATTTCGAAGCCAACACCTGATTTGGTGCCCAAACCATCAGTTGACAGCTTTATTCTTGTTTCATAGACTTTTTCGGTGGGAACAAGGATTGACTGACCTCCATCCGCTAATTTATAAGGTATCTTCATTTCATCAAGCTTTTTGATAGCTTCTGCAGCATCAACAGGATCCATTTTGCCAAATAATAAACCATATTCAACTCTGGAACTCCAGGAAACTAACCAGATAAAAACTGCCAGTGTTATGATAAATAAAG
>CAYQPF010000324.1:0-1640 GCA_964419225.1 uncultured Candidatus Cloacimonadota bacterium
GATTTCATGAGCACCGCTGAGAAGCCAGAAACAGGCCTGAAAGAAATCAAAATTAAAGGTAATTATATTATTTTCAGAATCATAAACATAAGGTGTTTTTGCTTTGCAGAGGGTAAACACAGGTAATTGTGTGCCTTTCCATTCCAGCATTTCAGCAGGAAGAGGCTTATGCCGTTCAGTGGCCATCAGGGGATACTGATAAAACCGGAGCTTCTCTGTTTCACCCTGGTTTTCGAGTTGGGCAAACAAATCTATGTCTGTCACTTGATAGAGACCACAGAATAAGTCGAGGACAAATTTGCGTTTAGGTTGATCAATTATTAATTGCATAACATTTTATTAAGGACATCCAGAAGGATCTTTTTATTGTTTTCAGAGGATAATTCCTGAGCATTTTTATGGCAGGATTCTTTAAAATAGTTGATTTTATCAGAGGTAAGCTGGTTTAACTCCGTGGCCAGACCCGAGGCTGAATAGTCTGATGCAGTAACACCCAGTTTGTATTTATCGACGATGATCTTCATTTCTGGGTTTGGTGAAAGAGCAAGGCACAAACGAGCCTGAATGAAGTCGAAGAATTTATTGGGCAGGGCATGGATATTGTTGAAACTGTTGGGCTCTAGGATATATATTCCCACATCATATTGAGACAAAGCGGGGACAACTTCGGGTAATGAGACAGAAGGATGGAAAAAGATGCGGGGATTCCCGGCAGCTTTTTCTTTCAGGAAGTTCAGATACTTTACTTTACGGGTGGGCATGAGCAGAAAATGCAGTTCGAATCTGTTGTCCAGCAGCTGCATCATCTCGATCATGACATCGAGTTTCCGTGCAGCGACAGCTATCCCGTGGTGAACGAGTCTGATCGTTTGGGGATCAGCAGGGCAGGGTTTAATATCGGGAAAAAACGCCGGAGCATTGGTCACAACATGGGGGAGAACCCCGAATACTTTTTTATACTCCAGAGCGATTCCCTCGCAGACAGTCAGCATATCATCTGTTTGTTTAATGTACTCTCTGCATAACCAGGTTTTGAATCTTTTATAAAAAACCCGCCATAACAGGCTATTATCGAATTCTTTTGGGGTATATTCATGGGCATCCAGCAGAACTTTGGCTGATTTCTTCAATTTCAGAGCGAGGGGAAGGCTTTCCAGGTCGTTGGCAATGATCAGATCAAAATCTCTCCCGGCCAGCTTGGTCAGAGCATCTTTGATAATCTCCTGATTCCAATAGGTATGCTTATATAGTCCCAAAAAATAACCCAGCATTTCCTGAATAATCTTAACTTTAGAAAAAGCAGAGTTCAAAGGTACAAATTCGACTCCCTTGATATCAGGATTGTTAGTGCCTGCGGCTGTAACCTGATAGTCATCCTTGAGAAAATTGATCTGCCGGTTGACCCTGGCGTCCTTCTTCAAATCCGTAAACGAGATTACCAATATTCTTTTCATTATTCACCCTTATAATTTCTGATTCCATAATTTTATTTTAGTTTTTTAGTAGCAAGTTTTTTTTCAAAAGGTGTTAAAATAGAAACGGGGGTACTGTGGAGGAGACGCTTAATAGAACGCGGATTGGAGAGTTTTAACCCGGATTGTGCAGTAGAGGTTTGCAAGCTGGGTCGAAGATCATGAAAA
>CAYQPF010000325.1:0-1633 GCA_964419225.1 uncultured Candidatus Cloacimonadota bacterium
GTAAAGGCCTGCATGTCTCGATAACGGGTGAGTCAGGCAAAGGAAAGTCCCATGCCATCGATACGATGCGAACCCTGATTCCTGAGGAATTCAGGCTGGAAGGCAGGGTGAGTGATAAGGCTCTCTTTTCTATGAAAAACCCACACTATTACCATCTTTGCAGCCAGTTTACAATCCAGGATCTGGGGCTTTAAGTACTTGAGAAGCTTCTGAAAACAACTTTATCGCCTCTTCTATCGTAAATGTTAATGGAATATTCACTGAAGGTATCTGTTTTCCTTTTTTTGGTCGAGCGTACTTGTCTTCATATACCTCATCATTGGTGATCAAGTGCCAGATAATAGTAATAATCTTCCTGGCAAGAGCTATCGTTGTTTTCCCTTTCCCTATAACTTCTTTTTTACTTTCATAGAAATCAAAGAAGATGCTGATCTTTCTTTTTGCTGCAGCATGAGCAACTTGGACAAGAATCCATCTTCCCAATCTTGACCCCCTCTTTGTAATTGACCTTCGAGAATTATGATCAGCAGATTGGTAAACCTTTGGAACTATTCCGAGCCAACTGGCTAGTTGATCTCCCGATGGAAAATCCTTAAAATTGCCGATCTCTGCGAGAAGTGTAAACGCAGCAATTTCTCCTACTCCAGGAACGGTGAGCAAAATAGCATATTCTCGGGGATAATGTTCAACTGCATATTGGTTAGAAACCTTAGTCAAATAACCAATTTCGGTATCAAGGACCTTCATGACTTGGAGGGAGTGTCTTAATTGCATAAGGGCATATGGTGAGAGACTTTGTTCCAGAAGTTTTCGAATATCTTCACCTTTTCTTTTCTTTACCTGCCCGGCAAGTGAATGGATTAGTTGATCAACAGGTTGTCCTTCAAGAATACCTTCCATGATCAATCGTCCTGACTTCCCGAATATATCAGTAAGGACACTTGACAAGTGAAAGAGTTCATTGTCAAATATTGTATGGATCCTGTTCTTAAGATCTGTACGCTTACGAACTAAAAAATGCCTCATGCGAACTATATTTCTGAATTCACGTTGAAATCGAAGAGCGACTCGTGAGGGAGTAATCATCCCTTTTAAGGCGAGTTTTGCAATTATTTCAGAATCTATTTTATCAGTCTTTTTATGCGTCATGACCTTCATATCATGAGCATTACCAACAATAACGGTCGAATTGTCGCAAAGAGCGTCATAAACATGGTACCAGAAATTATTGGTTGATTCACATGCAACCACTTGGCATTTATGATCAATAATCCAATCCTTAAGTGCAAGGAGACCTTGCATTGTTCTTTCAAATCGCTGCTGAATCTTGAGTCCTTGAATCGAGAGAATTGTGGCAACAATGAACTGTTTATGGATATCAAGGCCAGCAGCGATTTCATATTCTTGCGTCATAATTATCAAAAATCGGTAGTTGAGAATTACCTGGCGGGTTAATTTTCTATACGCGATCTATGTCGCAGTCCAGCCTACAAAAGCAATTCAGGGTTAGTTTTACAGACGGGCTTATATCCCAAAAAGAAACCAACCTGCACTACCAAAAGAAGATAAGGTTCCTAAACGTTTCAGTTTTTCATTCGTCAGGCCGGAGGCGAAGCCTCATAGGGGTTTTACA
>CAYQPF010000326.1:0-1618 GCA_964419225.1 uncultured Candidatus Cloacimonadota bacterium
TTTATATAATAAATATATGGTGAGTGAGATTGGATTCAGTGCCTCCTTCCCTTTGCAAGGGAAGGATCAGAGGATGAGTTGTTTTCCCCCTGCCCACAGCCTACTGCCTTCTGCCCACTGATTACACTTGACATCCTTAAAAAATAGAATATCCTATCTTATAAATTGTAGGAGGAACTTTAAATGAGAATAAATCCAAATGATACCCTTTTTATTATGATCGATATCCAGGAGAAATTCCGGGATGTAATAGATTCTTTGGACCTCGTTAGCAAAAATTCTGATATCCTGAACCGTTCTGCAGAGCTGATGCAACTCCCGATACTTGTAACAGAACAATATCCCAAAGGCTTGGGCAAAACACTGGAAGAAATCTATATTCCTGCATCTGCAACCAGATTTGAAAAAGTAAGTTTCTCCATATTCAATGAGGAGATCAGTTCTTTTCTGGTCAATCAACCCCGTTCGACTTTGGTTCTTTATGGCATAGAAACTCATATTTGCATGTATCAGTCGGCATTGGATGCCCTGGCAAAGGGTTACAAGGTTTATTTTGTCGCGGATGCTGTTTCTTCCCGCACCAAAGCGAACAAAGAAGCAGCTCTAAACCGTCTCTCAACACTGGGAGTGAACATAGTCACTACCGAAATGCTTCTCTTCGAGATGCTGGTCAATTCCAAACATCCTGCCTTCAAGGAGATCTCGAAACTGGTGAAGTAGAAGAAGGAATAATATTACTTCAATATGAGATTCCTCCACTGAAATGTCTAATAGCCATAAAAGACACAAAAAGCTCAAAAAGTTGATTGGAAACAGGACTTTGGTTTTTTTTTAAGAGTTGCTGCCAACAGACGAGAAGTAGGTTATTCCCATTGGTAAAAGAGCCTGCCAGGCTCTTTATTATAATGACACAGGCTGTGTCATCTCCCAAAGAGGAAGCAGATTCTTTTTAAATTGACAATAATTTTATGAGTTACATTTTTACTAAGAGGTGATCATGAGAGTAAAAGTAATTGTGTTGTTATCAGTATTTTGTTTTTTGTCCTTTTCTACATTTGTTCTTTGGGCCCAGAAGCAGGTTAAACAGGAAAAACCGGCAGTCAAAAAGCCAAAACCATTGCTGGAACAACTTGAAACCGAGTTAAAATCCCCTACTATAAGCGAATCGATAGAGGAACCAGCTAATTATCAGGAAGTTGATCCTGAATTAAGGAGTTTTTTTGTAATGTCTGTTGCCGTACAAAGATTGCTCCGGCCGAGAAGTGAATTAGATTACAGGGAGACATACGATCAGCCCTTACTCAAAATCTTAAATCAGTTCCCGGAAGATACAATTTATGGCGAGTATTATTCCACTTTAAAGTTGAAACCCATTCTGGAATTGGTGCAATTGAGAACAGCCAGACAGGACGGGGATCTTACACTTCAAAAAACATTAATTAACAAGCTTTCTGGTTATGAGAACCTCGTTACAGAATATACTATGCGTGGTTTTGAAACTGCAGGCAGGGATTTCCCCAAAATAGTGGATTTGAATGCTATGATTGATGTCTATTATCAAGATGGGCAAGTTCAGGAGTGTTGGGTATTGGCGAACCGAGGAATTCTGAAAAAAGTG
>CAYQPF010000327.1:0-1617 GCA_964419225.1 uncultured Candidatus Cloacimonadota bacterium
AATTGACATTATACTTAAAATATCCTTTGGAGTACCAGACAAAGTTAAGCTTGTTCTCAGCGTCCATGAATATTTGAGGGGTTACTGAAAAACAGACATTCTGACCAACCAAAATAGCATCTTGCCTTAAAGGTTTATTATGATTATCAAAGATTTTAATGGCAATACTAGCATGATTTCGATAGGTGATGATTATCTTATCCTGGAAGTAAAAACTCTTAGTAGTTAGAGCACCAAGTGAAGCTATGAGCAACGTGAGAATGAGCAAACATATCGTTTTCATTTAATCTCCTTCAAAATGAGTTTTTTTTCTTTATCCAGGAATATTTGCGTGGAAAATGTTTTTTTTCAGCACACAAATAAATTTAACCCTCAATATTTATATTACAAAATATGTATTTTGTGTCAACAGCAATTTGAATTATTGGCAAGGATACCCCATTTTATGAAGTATCTCTTCTTAGAGATTTTCAAAAAACTTATAACTGGGATTTTTCAGATAATCGATTTAGAATAATCAAAATATTGGCTTTAAGGACAAATAAATAAAAGGAACTTAATTCGTTGAATTACGATGACAAAACTGAATGGGAAACTGAGAAAGAATTTTTGAAACCCGCAAGCAAGTAAAGGGTAGCGAGTAGTCAATGACTAAAGAAAAAGTGGAATGAACACCAAGGATGGAGTTGGGGTAGATCAAGGATTGAGTACATAGGATTGAGGAAAAATGCCTTGGAATGGCCTTAATGGCCCACATTGACAATATAAACAATTAAGTCAAACTCAATAATATTTTTCCGTAATATTAGAAACAATTACATTATTGGGTAATATAGTTTTGCCATTCCTGATAAAGTTATATACAAGTATATCGTCATAGGAAGATAGACTTACCATTAAATATTCATCGGTCTTTGTCGGGACAAACTCATAGTACATGATATCATCGGGATGTAAGGAACTGGGAATTGAGTAGATGAGATTTCCTGTTTTATCGAAAAAAGAAGTGGACTGGTTAGGAGTATAACGAGAAAAACTCTCAAGAGAATGGGTTTGATAGTCAAATCTTGCATCATATTTCAGAGCCTTCGTTTCATCAAAGATCAGATTGTCACTGAGAACAGTCTGGAATATTGATTTATCATCTGTTTTCGTATAATTTATTTTGTAGGTTAAGCTGAGATGCTTAGTATCAAGTGGGGTTATATGGACATCAAAGAAATCATAGCGATAGGGTTCTTGCTCATCGACATATTTACTTCTCAAGTTAACTGAATTAATAACACAAAAAGTAGAATCTAAGAGAGCAATTACTCTTTTATTGTTTCTTATACTCCTATCCTCAAAATTCAGGACGAAATTATTCCCCATGGTTATAACTTCAAAATTTGTATTCTGATCAGATTCAATTGCATAATTATCCACCATCTTTCCTGCTTCAGTAAACTTTAACAAGTTCAAATCATTACTATTGTCAATATGGAAAATATAGATTTGATCATTAAGCTTGAAAGCTTTGATATTTGCTAAGTGTGAGTAATTTTCATTGTTTGAAATTCTAGTCATCCAGATTTTTTTATGTGATTTATCATAATATTTTACTAAATAAGCGTTGTT
>CAYQPF010000328.1:0-1609 GCA_964419225.1 uncultured Candidatus Cloacimonadota bacterium
AGTCCTCCTGCATGGCAGACAACTGACCAAACAGGATCATATCGGTATGGTCTTCCAAAGATATTCTTCATTCGGCTGGTTCACTGTTCTCAAGAATGTCATGCTACCCTTACTTCTAAAGGGTGTCGGTAAGAAAGAAGCTCAGGATAAAGCCATGGATATGCTTAAAAGAGTAGGCCTTCAGGGACATGAAAAGAAATGGGCAGTTTATCCCCAGTTATCAGGCGGGCAATTACAACGAGTTGCTATTGCCAGATCATTGATCAGTAATCCTGAGATCATTCTCATGGATGAACCTTTCGGTGCTCTTGATATCAACACCAGATTCTCCATGCAGATCATGCTGGCAGATGTCTGGGAATCTCTGGAATCAACCATTGTTTTTGTCACGCATGACATCAGCGAAGCAGTCTTTCTGGCAGATGATATCTGGGTTATGGACTCCAATCCGGGCCGCATCGTGGAAGCTTTCCATGTCGATCTGCCTAAGCACCGTGACTGGGATACCAAACGTGATCCCAAGTTCATCTCTATGGTGCAGCAGGTGGAAGATTATATGAGAACCCTGGAGAGTTAAGAGACGCTTTCCGGAATTTTCAACAGGGATATACATGATGAACAGGATTGGTATGATGGAACGCCGGCTTTCAGCCGGTTTTCTGTATGCTTTAGATTACAGCATCAGCCAAAGAAATCCTGACTGGTGCAGTAGAGGTTAAAGAGAGAAGGTTTTAGGGAATGGGCTTTATGGACTACATTGACAATATGGACAATATAGACAATAAAGCCAAACTCCTTAATATTATTCAGCAAAATTAGAAATAATTACATTATTGGGTAAAATAGCTTTGCCATTCCTGACAAAGTTATATACAGGTATTCCGCTAAAGGGAGATTGAATTACCAATAAATATTCATCGGGCTTTGTCGGGACAAACTCATAGTACATAGTATCATCGTATTGTAAAGCACTGGGAATTGAGTAGATGAGATTTCCTGTTTTATCATAATAAGAAATGGTCTGGTTAGGAGTATGACGAGAAAAATTCTCAAGAGAATGGGTTTGATTGTCAAATCTGGCATCATATTTCAGTGCCTTCGTTTCATCAAAGATCAAACTGTCACTGAGAACAGTCTGGAATATAGATTTATCATCTGTTTTTGTATAATTGATTCTGTAGGTTAAACTGATATGCTTAGTATCAAGTGGGGTTATATGGACATCAAAGATATCATCGTGAAAGGGGTTTTGTTCATCGACATATTTACTTTTCATGTTAACTGAATTAACAACACAAAAAGTAGAATCTAAGAGAGCAATTACTCTTTTATTGTTTCTTATGCTCCTATCCTCAAAATTCAGAACGAAATTATTCCCCATGGTTATAACTTCAAAATTTGTATTCTGATCAGATTCAATTGCATAATTATCCACCATCTTTCCAGCTTCAGTAAACCTTAACAAGTTCAAATCATTACTATTGTCCATATGGAAAATATAGATTTGATCATTAAGCTTGAAGGTTTTGATATTTTCTTTGTTGGAAATTCTATTCATCCAGATTTTTTTATGTGATTTATCATAATATTTTACTAAATAAGCGTTGTT
>CAYQPF010000329.1:0-1573 GCA_964419225.1 uncultured Candidatus Cloacimonadota bacterium
CAATTTCTAAATATTTTGCTACTGATTTTATTTTCCCATCTATTTCTGAACTTTTCTCACCTTTTATTGTTAATGCTAAAGCAATATTTTCATAAGCTGTAAGAGTATCTAATAGGTTAAAATCCTGAAATATAAAACCTAACTCATTTTGTCTAAACTTATCTAATGATTTTGATTTTAACCTAGTAATGTCGCTATTATTTATTACTATTTTCCCTGTAGTAACATTATCAATAGTTGATATACAGTTAAGTAATGTAGTTTTACCACTTCCTGAAGGTCCCATTATCCCAACAAACTCCCCCTCATCTACCTTAAAACTGATATTATCTATAGCTTTTGTTACACTATCTTTGTTACCATAATACTTTTCAATTTTTTCCACACTTAATATATTTTGCATTTGTAATTCTCCCTTTTTCTTTATTTCAACTAGATTTTTCAACTTTATCTCATGTAATTTATTTTATACAATTCTATTTGTGGTATCAATTGAACTATATTTCATTAACATTACATTTTTGTTATGTGAGAATAGTAGATGTTTATTTTGATTATGTATCAGCAATTATTATGTATACAGTAGGTCACAATTACATTACCCATTAATGGCTCATACCTACCTTTCCATAATCAATAGCAATAAAAAAACAAAGTGTATCTATTGTAATTTTTTACAATAAACACACTTTGTTTTTTATTGCGACGCAAAAACATCCCAAATTTAAATTGACCTCATTATATCCTAATTGCGTTATTAACAAATTCATTTACCAATCTTTCTTCGAAAATTAAATAATGTATTTATTGATGGTGTTGTTTAAATTCACATTCTAATATAATTTGATTATAGCACTCTTATTACAAACACATGAGGAATCAAGCCACCACTTTCAATCTTTATGGTATCAATAATCTTAAGATACTTATTATCTATTAAACTTTCCTTAAGTAAATTTTTTTCTACTGTATAAAGAAATACCATTCCCCCTGGTCTTATAAGACTAGGAATCCTATTTACAAATTCACTATATAATCTCCTATCAAAGCCACTAGCTCCTGACTTACTTTCAAAGGGCATATTTGATATCATCTCATCGAAGTGATCTTTGGAGGAAAATTCTAATATATCTTCACATTTTAATTCTATATTCACATTAGCTAAGTAAGAATTTATTTCTGCATATGTAATACCTGTGTTAAATATATCAACTCCTGTTAAGCTTTCAAAATCTTTTAATTTAGCTCTTTCAATTAACATAGTTCCCGCACCGCAAAATGGGTCTATAACTTTAGCATTAGGTTTTAGCCATTTTTCTATATTTTTCATTACAATAGCTGCGTTTACAGGGTTTATAGATGCAGCTAAAGCTTTTTCTCTATAATCAAATCTATTATCCTTTAATGTATAAAGCTTGATGAATACACTACATAAATTGTTTTTCTCAATTATTCTAATCTCGATTTCATAGGAGGAAGGACTATTTTTTAAATTTCCACCTGAAATTTCATCTAGTTCTCTAGATAAGTTTTTTACAAACTCTGATCTTTCCCTGCTATGATCTGTAGTTTT
>CAYQPF010000330.1:0-1502 GCA_964419225.1 uncultured Candidatus Cloacimonadota bacterium
CCTTCCAACAGAATATAAACATGAAATATATACAGAAAAAGGGGTCAAAGCTAAAATCACTCTGCCAGATGGTTCGCAGGTCTGGCTAAATTCAGACTCAAGACTGGAATTTCCTGACAGGTTTGAAAAAGATATAAGAGAAGTTAATTTCTCCGGAGAAGCATTTTTTGATATTATTAAAGACTCACTTAGGCCACTTGTAATAAACACCAACAAAAATTTCAAAGTTGAAGTGCTTGGAACAAAATTCAACCTTAAATCATATGATAACGATGCCGAGGCGAGGACTACCCTCTATTCTGGTTCTGTAAAAATTGTTTCGAAGATTTCTGGAGGAGTGTTGAGTGATTCGAAAGAGGTCATTACAAAATTAAAACCATTTGAATCATGCATAATCCGGGAGAAACAAAATCCTATTCACCTTATGCCGGAAAATCTCGAAAAGCAAATTGCATGGAAAGATGGCCGTATTATTTTTGAATCTACACCTATGGCCGAGACTATTAAAATTCTTGAGAGATGGCATGGTGTGGAATTTGAAGTCCAAGACAACTCAGTATACTCGTTTGATATTACGGCAAGATTCAAATCGGAATCCATTGTTCAGATAATGGAGATGATAAAATACTGTGCCCTAATAGATTATTCGATTGATAGCAATAAAGTAGTTTTGTTCCGGAGAAAATTATAATTTTTTTGTTAGGGTAAATTCCATTGATATTGTTCTACAACGGAACCCAAAATAATTAAATTTATGAAAAGTAAAACAGTACCAAAGGCTTTATCAAGGCTTTTGCCTTTTGTAGCTATCTTCATTCTCTTTTGTAATGAAATATCTGCCCAGAAAATCAATCTTAACTTTAAAAACACACCTCTTAAAACCATTCTTGCTGAGGTGAACCGACAAACTGGCTATGACTTTGTCTTTTCAAATGCATTGAAAACAGTAAATGACAAAGTAACGATTAGTTACTCTGCTAACGGAGGACCAATTGAAAAACTATTCAATGTACTTTTCTCGGAAAGAGGAATATCGTATAAAATCAATAATAAACAGGTAATACTTGCTCCAAAAGAAATTGTACCTGGTAATACACTTAGTGGGGTAGATCAGACAGTCAGACCTTCTCAAGATTCTTATCAGATTAAGGGTAGAGTCATTGAAGGTACAAATCTTCCAATTCCCGGAGTAACTGTTCAAAATCTGAAATCAAAAAATATTTCAGTCTCTGACAATAATGGTAATTACTCTATTGAGGTCAGAAGTGGTGACAGAATACGCTTCTCTTCAATTGGGATGACTACAAAAGAGATTGTCGTATCCGGTAATATATTAGTTTATAATATTGAGATGGCACCCGACAATATTGTACTCCAGGATGTTGTAGTTACAGGTTATCAATCTATTGAACGTGGCCGTGCAACCGGATCTTTTGACGTAGTAAAAACGGAGGCATTAAATAAAATCGTTTCAAATAATATTGTTGATAAGCTTGAAGGAA